>CAYSTY010000224.1:0-4517 GCA_964433685.1 uncultured Actinomycetota bacterium
ACTCCTGCGCGTTGTCGATGACGTCCTGCGGCGCGGGCTGGACCGAGTCCGGGAAGTCCGCCACGAGCGAGCTGAGGAATCCGGGCTGCGGGATGTAGGCGATGTCCGGCGGGTTGCCGGCCTCGAGCCGCACCGGCAGCTGCGCCTCGAACTCGCGCGAGCCCTCGTACTCGATGGTCGCGCCGGTGCACTCCTCGAAGGGCACGTACGCGTCGATGTGCGGCTGGTCCTCGGGGGCGGTGATCGAGGTGTAGACGGTCACCGTGGTGCCCGCGAGGTCGCCGTACTGCTCGAAGGCCTCGCAGCCCTCGGCGGTGGTCGTGCCACCGTCGTCGTTGGCCGAGCCGCCGTCGTCCTCGGGCGGCGCCGTGCAAGCGCTCAGGACGAGGGCCAGGCCCACGCCTCCGGCGAGGGCCGCGAGACCGCGACCCCGGGTCGTGCTGTTCATCGGTGAACCTCCACGTCGTCGTACGGGGCAGCCGCGTCGCCGCCCGGATCGCCCGTCACGCAGGTAGCGCAGTGCGCCGGGCCTCGATGCTCATGCAAGCGCTTTCAGCGACGCCGCGCAAGGACCCGGACCGGTCCGCAGGCTCGGAACTCGTAACGATTGCGCAACGCTGACAGGCCGCTGACCCGGACGGGTGAGCCCGGGACGTCGTCGGCCGCCTGGGCCCCGCGCCTCAGCCGTCACGCGGCGGCGCCGTCGACGTGCGCGGCACGAGCGACGTCGGGAAGACGACGTGCGTGGGTACCGAGCGGCCGGCGATCATGTCGAGCACGAGGCGGCCCCCGGTCGCGCCCTGCTGCGCCGCGTCCTGGGCCATGGTCGTCAGGCCCACCACCTCGCCGAGGTCGTGCCCGTCGACCCCGATGACCGACACGTCCTCGGGCACCCGCAGGCCCAGGTCGCGCACACCCAGGATCGCGCCCATCGCCATCTCGTCCGAGGAGATGAACATCGCCGTCACCCCCGGGTCGGCGGCGAGCATCTCGCGCGCCGCGCGCCGGGCCGCACCGAACTCGAAGTCGCCGTGCACCACCGGCCCCGGCGCCACGCCCGCCTCGGCGAGCGTCTGGCGCCACGCCTCGAGCCGGATGACCGGCGGGGACCACGGGCTGACGTCCTCCGCCGGGCCGGTCATGTGACCGATGCGGCGGTGACCGAGCGAGAGCAGGTGCCGGGTCGCGTCCCGCGCCGTCGCGCGGTCGTCGACGCCCACGGTGGTCAACCCGTACGCGCCCCAGCCGATGCACACGAGCGGGTAGCCCAGGCCCCGCAGCGCGTCGATCTCGGTCTCCTCGAGCGGCAGACCCACCACGAGCACGCCGTCCACGCGCCGGCGCAGGACGCCGGGGTCCACGGCCGACCGGCCGACGCCCGCGACCGACGCGAACGTGTAGAGCAACACGTCGAAGCCCTCGGACCGCAGTCCGTTCTCGGCCCCCTCGATGACGGTCGAGGAGAACCAGCGGTTGATCGAGGGGCCGATGAGGCCGATCGTGCGCGTGCGCCCCGAGGCCAGGCTCGCAGCCGACGGCGTCGCGACGTACCCGAGCTCGGTCGCGGTGCGCAGGACGCGCTCACGGGTGGCCGCGTTGACGTTCGGCAGCCCGCGCAGCGCACGCGAGACGGTCGCGGTGGACACCCCCGCCGCGCGCGCCACGTCCTCGATGCCGGCCGCCACACGGGCAGTGTGCTCGCCCACCCCGTCAGCGGTCCAGCGGTCAGCGGGGGACCGTGGCGAAGAGGTCCTCCAGGAGCCGGAGTGCGCCGCCGTCGTCGAACGAGTCCGTGACCTCGTCCGCCGCGGCCCGCGTCGTCTCGTCCGCCTGACCCATCGCGACCCCGCGTGCGGCCCACCGCAGCATCTCGACGTCGTTGCGCCCGTCGCCCAGCGCGACCGTGCGGTGCGGCTCGACGCCCAGCTCGCGCCGCACGGCCTCGAGCGCGGTCGCCTTGGACACGCCCTTGGGGCTCAGGTCCAGCCACGCCGTCCAGCCCACCGCGTACGAGACCTCGTGCAGGCCGATGCGCTCGACCATCTCGTGGAAGTCCGCGTCGGTGTGCTCGGGGCTGCGGATGACGACGCGCGTGGCGTCGAGCGAGCACAGGTGGTCGAAGTCGACGAACGTCGTCTCGCCGTCGATCTCACCCGGCGGGAACTCGCTCGTCACGTAGAACCCACGGCCCACGTCCTCGACCGCGAACAGCGCGTCGGGCAGCTCCTCGCGCACGACCCGCAGGGCGGGCCCGGGATCGAAGGTCACCAGGTCACGGATCGCGTACCCCGGGTCGCCGTCGGCGAGCTCGATGCGGACCGCACCGTTGGACGTCACGGCCGGCCCGCGGCCGAGGCCCAGCGCGCGGGCGATCGGCAGCATCGAGACGACCGAGCGCCCGGTCGCGATGACCACGTGGTCGCCCGCGTCCCGCAGCGCCTGGACGGCCTCGGGCACGCCCGCCTGGATCTCGCCCGTCCAGCCCAGCAGCGTCCCGTCGAGGTCGAGCGCGACGAGCCGGCTCACAGCGCTCCCGCCGCCGTCGCGCCGGCAGGTTCGAGCCCGTCCATCAACAGAACGTGGCTCGAAATCCCCTTCCGGTCAACATCGCCGACCGAGATCAGCTTCCTGCCGAGCGAGGATGGTGGCACTATTCGTTTCACGACGTCCCCGCTCGTACAAGCACCCCGACGACTATCTGGACGCTTGCCAACTGCCGGGTCGTGTCCTACCTGCGGCCGGAAAATGGCGACTTCTGGGTGGGCATGCTTACGAAGCGTGATCAAGCGCTTGCGTTGCGCGAGTTCCATTTCCGGGAGCCGCATCGGCAAGCCCTCCTCACGTCGCCCGAGCCACTCAAGCTGCCACGGGCGACCTGGCTGCTCGAGCGCGTCTACAATAACTATTCGCACTGGCTGACCGCGCACCTGCCGAAATTCTTGCTGATGCAGGAGCGGGATGAACTGGGCCACGTGCTGCTTCCGGCAAAGCGACCCGCTTTCGTCGACGACTCACTGCGCATGTTTGGTATCGACCCCGATTCATTCCAAACGTTCGACGTTGGTACGACGGTCGAGGTCGAGGAGCTGACACTCGTCGAATCGGACCGGTTTCGGCCCGAGCTCCTGCGCTTGCCTCGGGAAAAGCTCCGCACGAAAGAAGAGACGCGACCAGGGCGGCGCATTTTCATCAGCCGCAATCGTGCTCGCCGCCGAAGACTATTAAACGAGGACGAGGTGTGGCCGCTCTTCCAGGATAGCGGATTCGAGCGCGTGTGGATGGAGGAGATGTCGTTTTCGGAACAGGTGGCGCTCATGCAAGAAACGACGGTTCTCGCCGCGCCGCACGGGGCGGGACTGACGAATATGATGTTTTGCCGCGAAGGCACGCACGTCATCGAGATGGCCGACCTCAGCTTCCCCAACCCTAACTTCTATGCGACCGCCGCTGCGCTCGGGCATCATTACTGGATCATCGAGGCCGACGGCCTTGGCGACGTACACCCGCTCGAGAAAGACCTGCGTGTAGAGAGGTCAGCAGTGGAGGGTGTGCTTACAGACCTTGACAAGATACTATTATCGGGCACGCCGTCGAGCACCGGCGACTAACCTGTGGGTCATCAATTGTGTCTGACCCGCAATTGTCTCGTTCGACGGACTTATATCGACGGGCTTATATCGACGGGCTTATATCGACGGGCTTATATCGACGGGCTAATTTCGACGGCCTGCTAACCACTAGTTGCGGTAGTTCCTTATGTTCGAGTGCGCGTAAGATAAAGACGCAAGCCGATGCGCGTGGTGAGCCGGACAGATTAATGTTTGGGGCGCCCACGCACGTATCAGTTCTTGTTCAACACGGGAAAAACACGTTTTAAAGGACGCCGTGGAGGAACTCGACGCACCCGTTACATGCGCCGCGTCTATGCACAAACGCGTTACTTCGTCACGTTAGGCATAGCGCGAGAGGGAGGGAAAGATATACGTTTGACCTCCTTTTGGAGCGGACGCTGAGCGGTCTGCGTCCGGTTTCTATGATTAGTTCTGAGTTCCAGAGGCACTCGATGAGGATATCGGTCGTCATTCCTTGCCACAACGCAGCGAAATATCTCGCTTGGACGATCGGGTCCGTTCTGGAACAGACGCGTCCGGTCGATGAAATCATCGTCGTCGATGATGCCTCGACTGATCGCAGCGTCGCCATAGCTGAGGCGTTCGGTGAGTATGTCCGCATCGTTTCGTCACCCCGTAGAGGCGCATGCCATGCCCGCAACCTTGGCTATTCGCTGTGCTCGGGTGGCGCCGTCATGTTTCTGGATGCAGACGATGTCTTATCCCCCTACGCCATCGCCGGACTCGTATCGTCACTCCAAACGAACCCTGAGGGAGTAGCCCTCGCGCCGTGGTATCGGCTGGAGAAGCGTGGCGACGCCTGGATCGAGCGCCCCGCATCATGCAGACGGCGGCGGGAGGATGAACACCTGCTCGATGCGTGGCTCACCGGATGGTGGCACCCGC
>CAYSTY010000225.1:0-4488 GCA_964433685.1 uncultured Actinomycetota bacterium
CCGCGAACGCGATGGCGAACATCCGGCGCCAGTGGTTGAGCCGGCGGTTGTTCCAACCCATCGACTGGAACAGGCTCCAACCCCCGTGGTAGAGGTGGACGCCGAGGGCGAGGTTGGCGACGACGTAGAACGCCGCGATCAGGGGTCGCTCGAAGCTGCTGACGAAGTTGTCGTGGACCATCCCGTGCTCGAAGCCGGGGTTGACCCAACCCAGGGTGAAGTCAGCGAGGTGGTAGAGGATGAACAGCAGCACGATGACGCCGGTCCAGCGCATGGTCCGGGCAGCGAAGTCGGCGGCGACGAAGTCGCGCTTGGCACGGTAGGCATCGGGCCGGGCCTGGCGGTTCATCACCGTCAGCGCGTAGGCGGCGTGGATGTGCAGGACCAGGGCGCCGAGCAGGAGCACGCGCAGGATCCACAGCATCCCCTCGTCGGGCATGATCGGGGTCAGCAGGCCGGTGCGCAGCCAGTCGCCGTAGTGGTCGATCGCCTCCGGGCCGAGGTAGACCTTGAGGTTGCCGATCATGTGGGCGAAGACGTAGCCCATCCAGATCACACCGGTGATGGCCATGACGTACTTCTTGCCCACCGCGGAGCGGTAGAGCTCGACCGCGAGCGGGGTCCGACGCGAACGCGTCGCCTCGGGCTGGTCGGTGACCTTGGTCGCCATCGAGCGGTCCCTCCTCGACCCGGCGCTCGGCGGCGCCCAGGTTCCCGGCTGTCGTGCGATACCGATCCACACTCACGCCACGGGCGTACGTGGCGCCGGGGACCGGCCCTCGGAGCCTAGCAGCGGCCCTCCAGGGTCCCGTTGCCGGGAGGGTCACGGCCGCCACGCACCCGACGAGGACTCGGACGCTGCGCGCACGTGCGGCGAGGTCCCTTGACCGCGCAGGGAACGGGCCGACGGGGGCAACGTCCTTCGACCGTGCGTCCACGAGGGTGGGAGCAGACGGGGTTCAGGTATGCAGCCCGAAGCCGGCCGGTGCGTGGCCGTCTACAGCGTCGTGACGACGGTGGTCATCGCCGTCCACGCGCTGCTGCCCGCTGGGACCGGCCGGGCGACGCTCTACGTCGCGCTCGAGCTGACCGCCGCAGGTGTCGCCCTCCTCGCGCCGCGCCTGCACCGCACCGGACGGCCCCTGCCGTGGCTGCTGCTCGGGGCCGCGTTGGCCACCTCCGGCCTGACGAGCGCGGCCTGGTACGTGCTCGAGGCGATGGGGAGCGATCCGACCGACGTCTCACCGCTCTACCTGGTCGCCTACGGCCTGTCGATCGCCGCGATCGGCGCGATGATCCGTTCCCGGTCCCCACAGGCGGGCGTCGCACCGTTGCTCGACACCGCCATCGTCACCACCGGTGCGGCCGTCATCCTGTGGGCGTTCGTCGTCCTGCCGGCCTTCGCTGCCGCCGGGACCGGCTCGTCCGCGCGGATGATGGTGATCATCTACCCGCTCGTGAGCCTCGGGATGCTGGCCGCCATCGTCCGGCTCGGCTTCGGCGGCGGTCGCCCGTCGATCTCGCTCGCCTGGCTCGGGCTCGGGACGGGCACCTACCTCGCGGTGCACGTGCTCGAACTGCTCCCGGGCGCGACCGGCTCGCACGACTCGCTCCGCCTCGTCGCGACGGCTGCCTTCGGGTTGGCCGCGCTGCACCCCTCGATGCGCCACGCGACCGACCCCACCCGCTCGACCGCGCACCGGCTCGAACGCTGGCGGTTGGCGGTGTTGTGGCTCGCATCGGTCGCCGCTCCCATCACCCTGTTGATCGAGCTCGGGACCGGTGACGGTGGCAAGATCGCGGTCATCTCGCTCGGTTCCATCGCGCTGTTCACCCTGGTGGTCGCACGGATGTGGGGTCTGCTCGGGACCGTCAGGGACGTGCTCGGACGCGAACACGAGGACCGGTTCCGCGCCCTCATCGAGCACGCGGACGACGTCGTCATGATCATCCACCCCGAGCGCGGGCTGACCTTCGTCAGCCCCTCGATCGAGCGCCTGTGGGGCTGGGACATGGCCCAGTTGCGTGAGCTCGGCCCCGACGTCGCGGCGCCCGAGGACCGCGAGCGGCTCATCGAACTGCTCGCCGACATCCGGACCCAACCGGACGGGACCCTGGCCCGCTTCCAGGGTCGGGGGCTGCACGCCGACGGCGGGTGGCGCTACGTGTCGGCCACGCTCGCCAGCCACGTCGACGACCCGGCCATCGACGGGGTCGTCGTCACCGTCCGGGACATCACCTCGCAGCGCGAGCTCGAGCTGCAGCTGACCCACCAGGCGTTCCACGATCCGCTCACGGGTCTGCCGAACCGCGCCCTGTTCGCCGACCGTGTGGCCCAGGCGCTCGACTCGCGCTCGACGGACACGTTCACCGCGGTCCTCTACCTCGACCTCGACGACTTCAAGACCATCAACGACGGCATCGGTCACCGCCGGGGTGACGAGCTGCTGCGCATCATCGGCCAGCGGCTGGCCCGGTCGCTGCGACCCGAGGACACCGTGGCCCGCTTCGGCGGCGACGAGTTCGCGGTCCTGCTGCCCCGCGTCACCACCTTGGACACCGTGACCGTCCTCGCCGAACGGCTGCTCAACGCCCTGTCCGAACCGATCCACCTCGCCCACCGCCGCGTCGAGCCGGGCGCCAGCCTGGGGATCGCCACCTCGCACGGCGACCCCACGGCCGAGGAGCTGCTGCGCGACGCGGACGCGGCGATGTACGTGGCCAAGCGCGGCGGCAAGGGGACCTTCCAGGTCTTCGATCCGACGATGCACGTCGGCGCGGTCCGGCGCCTGCAGCTCAAGATGGACCTGCACGCGGCCGTGTCACGTGGCGAGCTCGGGGTCGTCTACCAGACCATCCACGACATCCAGAGCGGCCAGGTCGTCGGTGCCGAGGCGCTCCTGCGTTGGAACCATCCGGTCCGGGGCCTGGTGCCACCGGACGAGTTCATCCCGCTCGCCGAGGAGGCCGGCAGCATCGCCACGCTCGGCAACTACGTGCTCGACCGGGCGTGCGAGGACGTGGCACGGTTCCGGGAGCTGACCGGTCAGGACGTGTACGTCACCGTCAACGTCTCGCCGGTCCAGCTGTCGGACCCGGCGTTGCTGTCCACGGTCCGCGCGGCGCTCGAGCGCACGGGACTGCCGCCCTCGCGGCTCATCCTGGAGCTGACCGAGAGCGTGTTCATCGCCGACGACGACGGGGTGACCGCCACGCTCCACGAGCTGTCGGCGCTCGGACTCAAGCTCGCCATCGACGACTTCGGGACCGGCTACTGCTCGCTGGCCTACCTCGAACGGTTCCGGTTCGACGTGGTGAAGGTCGACAAGTCCTTCATCGACGTCCTCGCCGACCCGGAGGGCGACCACCGCCTGACGATCGGCATCCTCGAGCTGATCAGCTCCCTCGGCGTGCCGGCCGTGGCGGAGGGCATCGAATCGGTCCGCCAGCTCGCCGAGCTGCGTCGGATCGGCTGCACCTACGGGCAGGGGTTCCTGTGGAACCGTCCGGTGCCGATCCACGAGCTGCCGATCGGCGAGACGTCACTCAGTCGCGGCTGAGTTACTAGCGGTCACCGGTCCGGACCAGCGCGGTCAGCCGCCGAGCAGCCGCGTGATCGCACGACCCACCCGCCCGGGTTCGGGGATCTCCACCCCGGGCGGCAGGTGCTCGGGCGCGCGGTCGCGGACCGCGCGCAGCACGTCGGCAGCGCTCGGGTTCACCATCGCCACGTCCACGACACGCACGGTCGGGACGGTCTCGTTGCCGTCCGCCACGGAGCGGACGAACGCGGCCGCGTCCTCGTCCTCCCAGATGTCGATGCGCTCGAAGGTCAGCTCGTGGCGTTCGAGGCTGCGCAGCAACGAGCTGCAGAAACCGCAGCCGGGCCGCCAGTAGACGGTGACGGCGGCCGCAGCCGTCTCGGGAGGCTCGGCGACGTCGGTCACGGGTGCGGCTCCAACAGGGCGTCGATGGCGGCGAGGACGGTGGCCGGGTCGTCGCGGTGCACCGAGTGGCCGGCGCCGACGGCGGTCGCGGACGTGATCCGCCCACCGTCGACCAGGTTGGCGGCCGCGCGTTCGGTCAGCAACGCGCCGATGGCCGGGTCGGCTCCCAACAGGTGCACGCGCGCACGCCACCGCCCCCGCAACGCGGTGAGGTCCCAGCGCCGGTTGTGGTCGAGGACGCGGTCGACCACGCTCGGCGGACACAGCGCGGCGGCCGCGACCTTCCGTTCGACATCGGTCCGGTCCCACCGCGGGTTCGCGGCTGCGATCACCGCCGGGTCGGCGGCGTGCAGGTCGGCGATCAGCTCACGGCGCAGGTCCTCGCGCACCCCGTCGGGCAGCTCCAGCACGGGATCGATCAGCAGCGCCGACGCGACCTCGACGTCGTCGCGTGCGAGCAGGTGGGCGGCGATCGCTCCGCCGAGCGAGTGCCCGACCACGAGGTCCCACGCCGCCCCGAGGTGTGCGACGTCCTCGGTCA
>CAYSTY010000226.1:0-4484 GCA_964433685.1 uncultured Actinomycetota bacterium
AGCACTCCGACCGCCAGGGGCGCAGCGCCCCGGCGGTGTTCACCGACGCCGGGGGTTGGGCGGAGGTGACCGACCACGTGGACCACGAGGGCCGCGACCGCTTCGTCACCGCCCGCTGGACCGGCTGACCGTCAGCGCCCCTCGGCGCCCGCGCGCAGCCACGCGACGACCTCGCGGACGGTGTCGTAGGCCCGCAGCCGCGCCGCGTCGCTGCCGGCGGCCTCGGCGTCTGCCACCGCGCGGGCGAGGTGGTCGACACCGGACACCCCGAGCTCGAGCAGCGCCTCGTTCCCGCCGGCGGCCCACCGCGCCAGCACGTAGCGCGCCAGCGCCCCGACCGGGATGCCGCTCGCGTCCGACAACCCGCGGAGGGTGGCGAGCGGGTCGAGGTGGCCGTACGCGGCGACGTCCGCCTTCAGCCCGGCGAACGGGTCATCGTCCGACCAGTCGCCGTCCCAGCGGCCGAGCCGCACCACGGGCGAGGGGTCCGCGCCGGGCGCGGACCCCTCGGTGTCGTGCGAGCTCACCCGCGGCTCACTTCAGCCGCTCGATCACCATCGCCATGCCCTGGCCGCCGCCGACGCACATGGTCTCGAGCCCGAAGGTGCCGTCGAGGGTCTGCAGCCCGTTGATCAGCGTGCCGGTGATGCGCGCACCGGTCATCCCGAAGGGGTGGCCGACCGCGATCGAGCCGCCGTGCGGGTTGAGCTTGTCGTAGTCGATCCCGAGCTCGTCGGCCGACGGGATGACCTGGGCGGCGAAGGCCTCGTTGATCTCGGCCACGTCGATGTCGTCGATGGTCAGCCCGGCGTGCTTCAGCGCCTGGCGGGTCGCCTCCACCGGGCCGAGCCCCATGATCTCCGGGTTCAGGGCCGACACGCCGGTGGACACGATGCGGGCGAGCGGTTCGAGGCCGAGCTGCTTCGCCTTCTCGTCCGAGGTGATGATCACCGCGGCCGCGCCGTCGTTGAGCGGGCAGGCGTTGCCGGCGGTCACGGTGCCGTCGGGGCGGAACACCGGGGCGAGCGACCCGAGCTTGTCGCGCTCGGTGTTGGGCCGCGGCGAGTCGTCGGCGGTCATGGTCTCACCGTTGGGCAGCTCGACCGGGGTGATCTCACGCTCCCAGAACCCGTCGGCGGCGGCCGCGGCGTACCGCTGCTGGGAGCTGTACGCGAAGTCGTCCTGGCGTTCGCGGGACACGCCCTTGAGCAGCGCGACGTTCTCGGCCGTCTGTCCCATCGGGATGTAGATGTCGGCCAGCCCGTCCGGCGCCGACCAGGAGCCCGCGCCGGACTGGGCGGTGTCCTGCGTACGCTGCTGCGCCTCGTCGAAGCGCGGGTTCATCGTGCCCTCGAGCGAGTCCGAGGAACCCTTCACGAAGCGCGAGACCATCTCCACCCCGGCGGACACGAACGCGTCGCCCTCGCCGGCCTTGATGGCGTGGAAGGCCATGCGCGTGGTCTGCAGGGACGACGCGCAGTAGCGGGTCAGGGTGGTGCCGGGCGTCTCCCAGCCGAGGAGGGTGGTGACCACCCGCGCCATGTTGAAGCCCTGCTCACCGCCGGGCAGGCCGCAACCGAGGTGGAGGTCGACGATGTCCTCGTGCGACAGCGCCGGGACCTTGTCCATCGCCGCCTGGATGATGGTCGCGGCGAGGTCGTCGGGACGGACCTCGGTGAGCGAACCCTTGAACGCGCGGCCGATGGGGCTACGCGCGGTGCTGACGATCACGGCCTCGGGCACGGCTGAACCTCCCGGTTCATGGAGTGACGGTTGGAGCTCCCGCCGACAGGCTAGTGGCGGCCCGGGAGGCCGACGGCATCGCACGGGCGGGGCCGTCGGCCCCGCGTTCGTCGAGCCACGGCAGCGCGCGTGGCTCGTCGGCGCCGCTCACGCGTTGCCGACGGTGAACTGCGCGAGCCAGTTCTGTTCCCCCACCAGGGCGATCGCTTCGAGCTGCGTCTCGAAGTAGCTCAGGTGCTCCTCCTCCTCGCGGAGGGCCTCGGCGAGCAGCTCCCGCGAACCGTTGTCGCCGACCTCCACGCACAGGGCGATGCCGTCGTTGAGCTTGGTGACCGCCTCGCGTTCCTTCTGCGCCGCGAGCTCGATGATCTCGCGCGGGGATTCGCCGACGAGGACCGTGCCGAGCCGCTGCAGGTTCGGGTGGCCCTCGAGGAACAGGATGCGGTCGACGTAGTGGTCGGCGTCCTGCATCTCCTCGAGCGAGTAGCCCCGCATGATCGCGGCCAGCTTCGGCAGCCCCCAGTCGTCGAGCATGCGGTAGTTCAGCCAGTACTGGTTGATCAGCGTGAGCTCGAACGACAGGATGTCGTTCAACAGCTCGATGACGCGATCGTCGCCCTGCGGCACGGTGGGCTCCTCGGTCTGCGGTGTCCGGTCCGGCACGCTAGGTCGCAGCGCGGGAGCCGTCCACAGCGATCGCCGAGCTCAGGCCGCGGACACCAGCCGGCGGCCGGCCTGCCGCGCGAGCAGGGCGTCGAGGTCGCAGGTGGCGAGCGCGGCCTCCTCGAGCAGGTCCTCGACCGCCGGGATGCACCCGCCGCATCGGCCCGCCGCACCGCAGCGGTCGGTCACCGCGTCGAGGTCCGCGGCGCCACCGGCGATGGCCGCACGCACGTCGGTGTCGCTGACGACCTCGCAGTGACAGACGAGCACGGTCGCTCCTCCCGATCGGGCGGCGGCGGCCGGGTCGACGGCCGAACGCCTGGCGATGGGGCGAAGGTTAGGCGCACCTCACCACCGTGTCGATCACGGGTCGGCGGCTCCGGTGGCGCGCCAGCGTCCGTCAGCGGTCCGCGCGACCGTCACCGCGACCCCGAAGGCGGCGCTGACCTGCGACGACGTCAGCACCTCGTCGATGGGCCCGTTCGCGACGGCGCCACCGTCGGCGAGCAGCAGCGCGCGCGTGATGCCCGTCGGCAGCTCCTCGAGGTGGTGGGAGACGAGCACGATGGTCGGACCGTCCGGGTCCGCGAGCAACCGGTCGAGGTCGGCCACCAGCGACTCCCGCCCGCCGAGATCGAGCCCCGCGAAGGGTTCGTCGAGCAGGAGCAGGTCGGGCCCGGCCACCAGCGCCCGCGCGATCCGGACCCGCTGGCGCTCCCCCTGGCTGAGGGTGTCCACGCGCCGGTCGCCGAGGTGGCCGGCACCGACGCGCGCGAGGGCGTGCCGTGCCGCGGCCACCGCCGCCTCGTCGGCGAGCACGTCACGGGACGGGGCGGTCGCACCGGTGCGGCTGCCGGCGACCAGCGTCAGCACGGGCACGGCGTCGATGAGCGGGTCGAGCGCGACCGAGACGAACCCGACCCGGGGCCGGAGACGGCGCACGTCGACGCGTCCGACGCGGTGCCCGAGGAGCGCGAGTTCGCCCCGCGTCGGGAAGCGGTAGGTGGCGAGCACCCGCAACAGGGTGGTCTTGCCGCTGCCGTTCGGCCCGAGCACGGCGAGGTGGTCGTGCCGCTCGAGGCGCAGCGAGACGTCGGCGAGGATGGCGCTGCCGGACTCCACGACGGTCAGCCCGCGCGCCGCGACGACGGGGGCGTCCACGATCGGCGGCAACCCCGTCCGGCCGCTGCCGCTCACCCGATGGGGTCGCGGCGTACGGGGCAGCTCATGCAGCGCGGACCACCCCGTCCGCGGGGCAGCTCGGCCGACGGGATGGTCAGCACCCGGACCCCGGCGGCCTCGAGGATCTCGTTGGTGGCGGCGTTGCGTTCGTAGGCGACGACGACGCCGGGAGCGATCGCGAGCGTGTTGTTGGCGTCGTTCCACTGCTCACGTTCGGCCCCGATGGAGCCGAGCTCGGGTTCGATGGCACGGGCGTGGTCGAGCCCGGCGGCCCACGCGAGTCCCGGCACGAGCCCGTCCGCGTCGCGGACCTGCACCCCGCCGTCGGCGCCGGGTGTCACCGCGAAGCAGCGCATCGATCGGGTCATCGCCGGGTAGGTGATGAACGCGTCGACGTCGACCTGGGTCACGATCGTGTCGAGGTGCATCGCCGCGCGGACCTTCGGCAGGTCGACGGCCAGGACGCGGTCGACGACCCCGGCGGCGAACAGCCGGGCGGCCAGGGTCTCCACCCCGGCGGGCGAGGTCCGCTCCGACAGCCCGATGGCCAGGCCCCGCTCCCCGACGACCAGCATGTCCCCACCCTCGAACGAGGCCTGGTACTGGTCCTGGGGCTCGTCCCCGAACCAGATGGGGGTGCCCGCGAGGTCGGGGTGGCTGCGGTAGACGGTGCGCAGCAGGTCGCTCTCCCGTCGGCGGACGGGACGGTTCATGGGCGAGAGGACCACGCCCTCCCCGATCCACGCCGAGCTGTCCCGGGTGAACACCAGGTTCGGCAGCGGCGCCAGCACCAGCTCGGTCGGGGCGGACGCGGCCGCGACGAGCCCGTCGAGCGGCCCGACCTCCTCGAGGGTCACCCCGCCGATGAGGTGCTCGACCAGCTCGGTCGGGCTGCC
>CAYSTY010000227.1:0-4466 GCA_964433685.1 uncultured Actinomycetota bacterium
CCGTTCTTCGCCGCCAGCGGCGGCGCGACCCTCGGCTACATCGTCGGGTTCGCGGCCGCGTCGGTGCTGCTCGGCACGTGGGCGTCGCGCGGCGGTGCCCGCAGCGTCCGCGCCGTCGCCGCCGCGATGGTCGTGGGCAACCTCGTCATCTACGCCTTCGGCGCGACCTGGCTGGCCGTCCACACCGGGATGGGGGCCGGAGCGGCCATCACCGCCGGCGTCGCACCCTTCCTCGCCGGTGACGCCATCAAGATCGTCGCGGCTGCGGCCATCGTCCCCGCCCTGTGGCAGGTCGTCGGCACGCGGCGTGACTGACGCGGACTGACGCGTCAGACGCTGTCGCCGCTCGAGGTCCGTCCCTCCGGGAACCCGCGGGCGACGATCGCGTCGGCGAAGGCGCGCACGTCCTCGTCGAGCTCGTCGGGCAGGTCCTCGCGGATGACGTTCGCGAACGCGTCGCCGGTCGTGTCGATGGACAGGGTGTAGCCCTCGTCCGCGCCGCCGACCAGCACGCGGGGATCGTCCTCGATGGCGATCAGGTAGCGCACCCAGGCGTCGAGGTGCGACAGGTAGCGCTCGCGCAGGTCACGGACCACGCTCGCCGAGGCGGACGCGTCGGTCAGGTCGCGGCGGATGGTCTGCAGCTCCCGCTGCCCCTCGCCCGCGACCTCGCTGACCTCCGCGAGCGCCGCCTCGAGGTCCTCCTCGGTACCCGGGCCCGCGATGCCGCCGAGGACCTCGACGAAGCCCGCCTGCGTCGCCATCATCGTGCGTTCGGACCGGTCGATGTCGACCAGCACCTGGCCGAGTTCCGCGTCGACGCCCGACAGCCCGTCGAGGTCGGGGACGGTGACCTCGACGTCCTCGCGCGGGACGGGCCCGCCGTCCGGTCCACCGTCGGGTGCGGGGTCGGGCCCCTCGCCGGTGAGCGAGATGTCGTCGGCGAACGAGCCGAGTGCCGCGACGGCGAACCCGATGGGGATCACGACCACGAGCACCGCGCCCACGATCGCGGTGACGATCAGCCAGCGACGCCGGCGGCGCTTCCACGGCGGGGGTGGGGGCCCCGCGGGGCCGGGGGGCGGCGCGCCGCCGGGACCGCCGGGCCAGGTCGACGGTGGACCGGGCCAGGCGCCGCTCGAGGGGGCGTCGCCGGGTGGTGGGGACGGCTGGTGCGGCGGAGGTGGCTGCGGGCTCACGGGTGCCTCTGGGACGGGGTGCCTCGACGGGCCGCCGTGGGGAGGGGACCCCACGACGGTAGCCGTCACATCGAGGTGGTCGGGTACCCCGCCAGGCCGAGCACCTGGTGGATCGTCGCCACGTGCTCCGCGCCACGGGTCTCGAGCTCGATGACCACCTCCACCTGACCGAGGGCGAGCCGGCTCCCGATGCGGTGGTGTTGGACGCCGACCACGTTGGCCCGGGTGTCGGCGAGCGTCCGCAGCAGCCGGGCGAGCTCGCCGGGCGCGTCGGGGACGCGGGTGCGCAGGGTGATGTAGCGGTGCTCGGCGGTGAGCCCGCCGGTGACCAGGTGCTGGAGCACCAGCGGGTCGATGTTGCCGCCCGAGACCGTCGCCACGACCGGCCCGTCCGCCAGCGTCCCGCGTCCCGCGAGCAGCGCCGCGACGGCGGCTGCGCCGGCCGGTTCGGCCACGAGCTTGGCCCGTTCGAGCAGCAGGACGACCGCGCGCGACAGCTCCTCATCGGTCACCGCGACGACGTCGTCCACGAGGTCGCGCACGTGCGGGAAGGTCAGGTCCCCGGGCCGATCGACGGCGATGCCGTCCGCGATCGTGTCGGCGTTGGGCAGCCGCACCGCCTCTCCCGCGGCCAGCGACGGCGGGAACGCGGCGCACCCGACCGCCTGCACGCCGATGATCCGCACGTCCGGCTTGAGGGCCCGGAGCGCCACCGCCATCCCGGCGGCCAGTCCGCCACCGCCGACGCTGACGAGGACGGTGCCGACGTCGGGGACCTGGTCGACGACCTCCAGGGCGACCGTGCCCTGCCCCGCGATGATGTCCGGGTGGTCGAAGGGGTGGACGAAGACGCGGGCCTCGTCCTCGGCGAACGCGATCGCGGCGGCCAGCGCATCGCGCAGGGTGCCGCTGACGAGGCGCACCTCGGCGCCGTAGGCCTCGGTCGCGTCCAGCTTCGGCAGCGGCGCGTCCTCGGGCATGAACACCGTGGAGCGCACCCCCTGGAGCGTCGCTGCCAGCGCGACCCCCTGGGCGTGGTTGCCCGCGGAGGCGCACACCACACCGCGCCGTCGTTCGTCCTCGGACAGCTGCGCGATGCGGTTGTAGGCGCCGCGCAGCTTGAACGATCCGGTGCGTTGGAGGTTCTCGCACTTGAGCCAGACCGGGGCGTCGTGGCCGATGGCGGCCGCGATCGCTCGGGACCGCTCGACCGGCGTGGGCCCGATCACCTCCTCGAGTCGCGACGCAGCAGCCCGGACGTCATCGATCGTCACCAGGTCCACGCGCGCCACCTCCTCGGGCGGACCGTAGTGGCGCTCGACCCGCTGCCGAGGTGGGCGCTACCCGCACCGCGCGCGCCCCGAACGCCTAGAGCCGGCGTCGCCGCGGCCGACGTCTGTTCCCAGGACCTGCGTCGCGGGACCGAGGGGGACTCGGAACGGGCCGAGAGACGGAGCAGGGACGTGGAACGACTGGTTGGAGCACTCCCCCGAGGCGGCACGCTGACCCTCGAGGCGTGGCGCGGACGGCACCGTCTGCTCGTGTGGGCACTGCTGCTGCACGTGCCCGTGCTGGGCGTGATGGGCCTGCTGACCGCCGAACCGGTCGCGCACCTGACCGCGGAGCTCGTCCCGCTGGTGGGTCTCGTCCTCGTCGCGTCGCGGGCCCGGTCGATCCCGGTGCGCTCGGGGGCGGTCGCGATCGGCCTGCTGGCCTCGTCGGCGATGCTGATCCACCTCTCGGGCGGGGTGACCGAGGCCCACTTCCACTTCTTCGTCGTGCTGCCGTTGGTGGCGCTGTACCAGGCCTGGCTGCCGCTGCTGCTGGCCATCGGGTTCGTGGTGGTCCACCACGTGTCGATGACCTTCGCCGCGCCGGAGCTGCTGTTCAACACCGAGGTGGCGCAGCGGTTGCCGCTGGTGTTCACCCTCGTCCACGCCGTGTTCGTGCTGATGGCCGTGGCCGTGTTGGTGGCGTTCTGGAAGTTCGCCGAGGACGCGGTCCTCGCCACCGCTGCCGCGAACCAGGAACGCGCCGCCGCCAGCGAGGCGGCGCTCGCCGAGCGGGCGGACGTCCAGCACCGCACGGGGGTGCACGTCAGCGAGCTGGTCGGAGCGACCGACCAGGCCGACCGGACCGTCGCCGAGGTGGCCGAGGCCGTCGCGCGGCTGGCGACGACGGCCGGCACCGTCGCGGACGAGGCCGCCAGCAGCGCCGAGGTGGCGGACACCTCGAGCCGGATCACCGAGGAGGGCGCGGCCACCGCCGAGCGCCTCGTCGCCTCCACCGGCGAGATCGCCGAGGTCGTCGGGTTCGTCGCGGACGTGGCGGCCCGCACCAACCTGTTGGCGCTGAACGCCACCATCGAGGCGGCCCGTGCCGGTGAGGCGGGACGGGGCTTCGGTGTGGTCGCCGGGGAGGTCAAGGAGCTCGCACGGCAGACGGCGGCCGCTGCGACCGACATCACCGAACGGATCGAACGCATCGTCGACGACGCGGGCGCGGCCGCCGGTGCCCTCCGGGACCTGCGCGACGTGCTCAGCGACATCACCACGCGCCAGCAACGGATCTCGGCGGCGATCGCCGATCAGCTCGGCGCCTCCCGCGTGATCGCCGGGGACGCCGACCAGGTCGCCAGCACCGTCGGCAGCATCCGCCAGGACATCACCGCCCTCGCCGAGATCGTCGGCGGTGCGCAGACCGCGGCCGACGACGTGGTCGCGGTCGCCTGACCGGCCCCACCGACCTCCGGTCGTCGGCGGTCCAGCGTTAGCCTCCCGGTCGGGCGTCCTCCACGCCCGGAGGATCCACGACCGCGAGGTTCACCATGGCCGACGAGTTCCGCACCGCGCACGACACGATGGGTGAGATGCAGATCCCCGTCGACGCCCTGTGGGGTGCCAGCACCCAGCGGGCCGTGGAGAACTTCCCGGTCTCCGGGCAGCCGGTCCCGCTCGAGGTCGTCCACGCCCACGCCATGCTCAAGTGGGCGGCCGCCACCGCCAACGAGGAGTCCGGCGTCGTGCCTGCGGAGGTGGCCGACGCCATCCGGCGCGCGGCCGACGAGGTCATCGCCGGCGAGCTCGACGACCACTTCCCGGTCGACGTGTTCCAGACCGGGTCGGGGACCTCGACCAACATGAACGTCAACGAGGTGGTGGCCAACCGCGCCAAGCAGCTGCTCGGCGAGGACCTGACCTCGGACGTCGTGCACCCGAACGACCACGTCAACGCGTCGCAGTCGTCCAACGACACCTTCCCGACGTC
>CAYSTY010000228.1:0-4462 GCA_964433685.1 uncultured Actinomycetota bacterium
CGGCGGGGCCGGGACGACCGGCGGGGCCGGGACGACCGGCGGGGCCGGGACGACCACGGGCGGTGGGGCGATCGTCTCCTCGCGCACCCCCCCGAGCGCCGACCAGGTCGTGCGGAGCGCACCGCGAGGTGGCACCGCGTCGCCGCCGGTGCCGCCGATCGGGCGCGACCAGGACACCGTGCGCCACGAACCGGTCCGCGGCGGGGACGGCGCCGCCCGCCGGCCGGGCAGCGGTGACGCGGCACCCCGCTCGGGTGGCAGCGGTCCGCCGTCCCGCCAGCCGAACGACGACGAGGACCTGTTCGGCCGCCGCTGACCCCGCGACGGTTCGCCGTCGCTCGGTCCCGTCGCTACCATCTCGCCGCCGTGGCGCCCTCGGGCGCCGCACGTGTTCCGGGGCCCATAGCTCAGCCCGGTTAGAGCGCACCCCTGATAAGGGTGAGGCCGATGGTTCAAGTCCATCTGGGCCCACACGGATCCGACGACCCCGCCACCGCGCGGGGTCGTCGTCGTCGTGGGCCGTTCGCGCCGCCGTGACCCGGGGGCCGGGGGCCGGGGGCCGAGGCGCGGTCCCGTCGGGCCCGGCATCGTCCGTACGCCGACGCCCGACGGGTGCGGCTCGTGCACACGTGGCTAGAGTCGGGGGCGACGTGCCGGGAGTCCGACCGAGGAGCCGCACCCGATGGCCAAGAAGTCCAAGACGACCAAGAAGCTGCTCAAGCGCCTCGAGAAGCTCGAGAAGCAGAGCAACGATCTGCGCTCCAAGGCCGAGGCCAAGGGTGTGCAACTGACCGAGATGGCGGTCGATCGCTTCGACGAGATGCGCGACGGCGACGGCAAGAAGGGCAAGAAGGGCAAGAAGAAGGGCAAGGAGGACGACGGGGGCAGCAAGGGCAAGCTCCTGCTGCTGCTCGCCGCGATCGGCGGCGCCGTCTTCGCCCTCAAGCGCAAGCGTGACCAGGAGCTCGACGAGGCCCTCTGGGAGGAGCCCCGCTCCATCTGACGCGCCACGCGCGAGCTGCACCGACCTCGACGGGGACGCCACACGGCGTCCCCGTCGCTCGTGCCCGGGCGCGTGAGCGGCCGGCGCCGGGCGCTGGGTCACTGGCGGGCGCTGGGTCACTGACGGGCGCTGGGTCACTGACGGGACACAGGTGACCCGTGGCGCACCCACCGCCCGCCAGTGCCCCAGTTCCGCCCCGGTCCGTGGCGTGGTCGGATGGGCACGCCGCGATCCGCCCCGGCCGGTACGAAGGAGGCCCCCGACCAGGAGACCTCGTGAGCGCCACCACCAACGCCACCGGAGCGCGCCAGCTGTCGTCGCCGTCGTTCGCCAAGGGGCTGTTCGTCGGCGAGCTGCACGAGGACCTCGTCACCCCCTTCCCGGGGATGTCGCGCGACGAGGAACGCAGGGTCGCCGACCTGTCCGCCACGCTCCACGAGGTGGCGGCCGAGGTCTACGACGCCCGCCGCATCGAACAGGAGCGCTGGATCGGCGACGAGGTCATCGCCGCCCTCGGGGAGGCGGGGCTGCTCGGGCTGTACGTCCCCGAGTCCCACGGCGGCCAGGGCCTGTCCCAGACCGGGTACTGCCGGGTCAGCGAGGAGTTCGGCCGCATCGACGCCACCCTCGCGGTGGTGATGGGTGTCCACCAGTCGATCGGGATGAAGGGCATCCACCTGTTCGGCAGCGACGAGCAGAAGGACCGCTTCCTGCCCGACCTCGCCGCCGGGCGCAAGCTCGCCGGGTTCGCGCTGACCGAACCGACCACCGGTTCGGACGCCTACGACCTCGACACCCGGGCGGAACGGCAGGCGGACGGCAGCTGGCTGCTCAACGGCGAGAAGCGCTGGATCGGCAACGGCAACCGTGACGTGGTGGTCTGCTTCGCCCGCTCCGAGGAACACGGGCACGTCGCGCTCATCCTCACCCCGGACATGGAGGGCTTCGACTCGCCGTTCCGGTACGACACGATGGGGCTGCGCGGCAACGACCTGCGCCACCTGACCTTCAAGGACGTCCGCGTCCCACCCGAGAACGTGCTCGGCGAGCCCGGAGACGGGTTCAAGATCGCGATGAACGTGCTCAACAACGGCCGGATGTCGCTCGGTACCGGCTCGGTCGGGGCGGTCAAGCGGCTCATCGACATGGCGGTCGAACGGGTCCACGACCGCGAGCAGTTCGGCCACCCGCTGGCCGACTTCGAGCTGGTCCAGGAGAAGATCGCCTGGATGGCCCAGCACACCTACGGCCTGGAGGCGATGAGCTACCTGACCACCGGGATGTACGACCGCGGCGTCGAGGACGTCAGCCTCGAGTCCGCCATGGTGAAGGTCGCCGGCACCGAGTTCCTCTGGTACGCGGCCAACCGCGCCTTCCAGCTCGCCGGTGGCGAGGCGTACATGAACGACCAGCCGTACGCCAAGATCCTCCGCGACATCCGCATCTACCCCATCTTCGAGGGTTCCAACGACGTCCTGCGCACCTTCATCGCCCTGTCGGGCCTCAAGGTCCTCGGCGACGAGGTGGAGGGGCTGACCGACCTCGACCTGCTCGCGCCGGTGCGCTCCGGGGGGCTCGTCCTCGACTACGTGCTCTCGAAGGTCAAGCGCACCGTCGCGCCGCCGAGCCTCGACGCCGTGCACCCCGAGCTCACCTCGCTCGCGGCGCCGCTGTCGGACCAGGTCGCCCGGCTCCGCGAGGTGTCCGAGGGGCTCCTGCGTCGCCACGGCGCGGACGTGCGCGACCGTCAGTTCGCCCAGAAGCGGCTCGCCCACGCGGCGATGGACATCACCTCGCAGGTGGCCACCCTGGCGCGGCTGACCGCCAGGATCGAGGCCGGCGGCGCCGAGGCGACCGCCACCGAGACCTTCCTCGGCCGCACCTACGTGGAACGGGCCGCGGCGCGCGTCGAGCGTGAGCTCGACCGGGTGGAGCACAACGACGACGACCGGATGCGCGACATCGCCCAGCTCACCTACCGCGTCGGGGGCAGCGGCTTCGAGCTCTACCCGGTCAGCCGGCCCGGCGGAACCCAGGCCTGACCGCGGCAAGGCTGACCGCGGCAGGGCCGACCGCGGTCCTCAGTCGCCGGCGAGCTCCTCCATGCTGAGCACGAGCCGGTCGAGGAAACGCTCGACGACCGCCTGGTCGGCCGGGTCGAACCCGGCGAGGACGTCCTCGACCTGCTGACCGAGCTGACCGAAGTGGGCCCCCGCGGTCACCCGCGCGGTGTCGGTCACCTCCACCAGGCGCCGTCGCGCGTCGCCGGGGTCGGCGCGTCGGGTCAGGTGTCCGGACCGTTCCAGCCGGTCGATCAGCCGGGTGGTGGCACCGGTCGACAGCTCGAGCCGCGTGGCCAGCTGCCCCGCGGTCAACGGCTCCCGGGATGCGGCCAGCACCGCCATGGCGGTCACGTCGGTGGGGTGCAGGTCGCGCTGGGCCGCGAAGCGGTGGCTGCTGGCGTGCATCTGCGTGGAGAAGCGCATCAGCAGCCACGACACCGGCGACGCGGTGCGTGCCGCGTCGGCGGGTGCCGTCGTCGGGCTGGGCAGCGTGGGCACGAGGTCCGCCGGCTCGGTCGAGGTGGTCACGGCGCGCAGGGTACTGCCGCGATGCCGTCGTCCCGGGACGAACACGTGTACGACTTCCACAGGTGTGAGCACAGCTGTGGAGTTCCACGGGGGTCGCCCGTCCACATGTCCACACCTCTGTCCACAGCGGACGCCTGGAGCGACGCGCGCCCGTCATCGACGTGACTGGCCGTTCGTCCACCCGGCCACCTGGCGGTGTCGCCGCCGCTCCCTAGGGTCGGACGCGTCCGACCACCCGACCCGGGGCCGCCGCGTCCCGGGGCCCGGCCCCGCCAGGATCTCGAGGTAGCCGTGCGCATCTCCGCCCTGCGTTCCCGTACCGCCCTCGTCGCCGCGCTGGCCCTCGTGGCGACCGCCTGCGGTGGCGGTGGTGACGACGTCGACCTCGGCGACAGCGCCGACCCGGAGGCCAGCAGCGACGACGGCGCGGATGCCTCGGACGCCGAGGGCGGCACGCTCGTGGCCGGCATCGGTGGTGAGCCCGACCAGCTCGACCCCCACACCACCACCTCGGGGTTCACGTTCCGGATCATGGAGAACGTCTACGACACGCTGGTGCAGCCGGGCGACGAGCTCGAGATGGAGCCCGCGCTGGCCACCGAGTGGGAGACCTCCGAGGACGGGCTCACCTGGACCTTCCAGCTGCGTGAGGGGGTGACCTTCCACGACGGCAGCGAGTTCGACGCGCAGGACGTGGTCGCCTCGATCGAGCGCATCCGCGACGAGGGCCAGAACGGCTGGCGGCTCGAGGCGGTCGACACCGTCGAGGCGACCGGCGACCTCGAGGTGACCCTCACGCTGACCCGCCCCGCCCCGAACCTCCTCGCCCAGCTCGGGGCGTTCAAGGGCATGGCGATCATCAGCTCGG
>CAYSTY010000229.1:0-4402 GCA_964433685.1 uncultured Actinomycetota bacterium
CCGTCGGGGTCGCTGGAGCCCGATCCATCGAGCACGAGGTCGTCGCCCTCGCGGATCACGTCGGGGAGAGCGATCCGGGCCGTGGGGGCACGGTTGGTCCCCGGCGCGGCCACGGTCACGGTCACCTGGTCCTCGACCGTGTCGGTCCCGTCCGAGGCGGTGATGGTGACCGTCGCCGATGCGCCGTCATCCGCGGCGTCCGGCGCGAGTGTGACCGTCCCCGTGCCATCACCGGCATCGGTGAAGCTCGCCCACCCGGGTAGCCCGGACGCGGACAAGGTCAGGGCGTCACCGTCGGCATCCGTGGCGATGACCTCGAACTCGCTGGTCGTCCCGGCCGTCACCGTGATCTCCCCGGGGACCTGCAGCTGCGGCGGGGTGTTGACCACCTCCTCGACGGTCACGGTCACCGTCGCCGGCTCGGACCACACCAGGCCATCCGAGACGCGGTACGTGAAGGTGTCCACCCCGGACCAGCCCGGATCGGGGGTGTAGGTCCGCGACCCCTCGTCGCCGGTGAGGGTGCCCTGGCTCGGGCCGTCCACGACCTCGAACTCGAGCGGGTCCCCGTCCGGGTCGTCGCCGTCGAACCGCACCGACACCGGGGTGTCGGTCGTGGTCGTGACCGCGACGTCCTCAGCGGTCGGTGGCAGGTTGTCCCCACCGAGGACGAAGTCCTGACGGACCTCGTCGTCCGCTGTGACGGTGACGGCTGCTTCGGCTCGGCGCTGCCCGTCGATGGCGGTGACCAGCCAGTCCCGGTCCGAGCCGTCCGTCCCGAGGGGCGCCCGCTCGATCCGGTAGTCCCCATCGACGTCGGTCTCGTCGGACCCGCCGAACGCGGTCCCGACGAAGACGCCCTCCAATGGGCCGCCGTCCGGGTCGGTGACCGTCCCGACGATCGTGCCGAACCCACCTTCGGGCGTGCCGAAGTCGACTGTGACCTCCGCCTCGCAGAAGACGGTGACGTCCTTGCTCGCCCCGAAGTAGCCGGCCTTGTTCGCGTGGACGGTCACCTCGCGCGCCTGGTTGTCCGTCGCGGAGCTGATGTTCGCGATCGCGAACCGACCGTCCGCATCCGTCTCGATCCGCTGGTGGTCGTCGCCGACCCAGACCGTGACCCCCTCGATCGGCTCGAGCGTGGTCGCGTCCACGACGGTGCCGACGATGGTCGCACCGTCACACACCCGGAGCAGCTCGATGTCCTGCTCGGTCACCTGGCCGGCCGCGACCGGCACATCGTCGATCAGGCGCGGCCAGTAGAGGTAGTTGTTGCCGTCCGGGGACGGCACCTCGGCCTCCAGGTCGTACTCAGCGGGGGCGTTGTCCGGTCCCAACTGGAGACCCTCGAACGCGAACCCGCCATCCTCCTGGCTGCGCCTGGAGGAACCACCACCGAGCAGGAAGACGTGGGCGTCGGGCACGGGCTCTCCGGTCTCCTGATCGAGGACGCGACCGGCGATGCCTCCCTCCAGACGGGGGAGCAGCTCGACGTCCGCCGTCGCGGTCGCGTCCGCCTCCACCAGTACCTGGACGCGCTCGGCCCAGTACCCCGACGCCTCCACGCGGAGGCCGAGGGTCGCGCTGGTCACGTCACCGATGCCGATGTACACGCCGTCGAGGCGGTAGTGGCCATCCTCGTCGGTGCGGCCCGTTCGGCTCCCGACGCTCACGTTCGCGTGCTCGACCGGCTCGCCGGTCGTCTCGTCGATCACGGTGCCCTCGACGGCGCCGTAGTGCGGCTGCGGAGGTGGATCGGGACGGACGATCTCGATCGTCACGTCGTCGCTGGTATCGCCGCAGGCCGAGATCAGCGCGGGGCCGATCCCACGGGCGAAGGGCGCGTCCCAGTCCTCCGGCGCGTAGGCGGTGATCTCCGCCGAACGGGGGGTGTTGTTCCGGCCCAGCAGAACGCCCTCGGTGCCGAAGTGGAACCGCCCATCCGCATCGCTGTGAAGCGTCTCGCCGCCGTAGCTCACCCGCGCGTCCGCGACCGGAACCCCGTCCTGGTCGACGACGATCCCACCACCGACCGTGCCGGTGCACTGCTCGATGAGCCCGACATCACCGAGGTCGCGCAGCTCGCCGGCCGCGACCGTCACGATCTTGCGGTGGTCCCAGTAGCCGTCGGCGGAGACGTCGATGGCGGACCTCTGGGTATGGTCGAGGACGTGGACGGCGTCGGGCAGCGAGAACCGACCCGCGTCATCCGTATCCGTCGTGCCCGCGCCCGCATCCACGATGGTGACCGTCGCGCCCGGGACGGGGTCGCCCACGGGGACGGGGCTGCCGTCGAGCGGACTAGCGATGGCCTGGACCACGCGACCTTCGATGCCGCCGGTCGGAACCGGCTCGAGGGCGACGTCGACGACGTGCTCGTCGTCGCCGCAGGCCAGCAGCAGCTCGTCGCGGTACGCGTAGTAGCCGTAGTCGCCAGGGGGGCGGTCGAGGCGGAGCTCGTGGACCTCGACGTCGTACCCCTCGCGGAACGTGAACGGGTACCGGAACACGCCGTTGGCGTCCGTCGTCCTGGGCGGCCAGGTGCTGTTGATCGTCGCGCCGGCGACCGGCTCACCGGTGGCGGCGTCGGTGACCGTCCCGGTGACGTCGATCTGGCAGACGGGCACCAGCCCGAAGACCGTCGACACGGTGATCGTCTCGTGGCGTTCGAGCTCACCTGATCGCGCCGTGACCCCGACCTCGAAGAGGCCCTCGGGGACGTCCCCAGGTGGATGGATCCTGACCTCGCCGGTCTCCTCCGATGCGAGCGGGCTGTCGACGTTCGTCGACCACCCATCAGGGATGTCGGTGACCTCGAGCTCGATCTGCCCGTTGAAACCGCCGATGGACTCGAAGGTCGCGTAAGCCGTCCGCCAGGCGCCGGCGGGTGCGCGCAGGAGCGACGGTTGGACCTGCAGGGTGAAGTCCTGGGTTCCCGAGACGGTCACCGTGGTGGCGTCCGTGGCTACCACGCCTTCGTAGTCCTCGTAGCGCACCCCGATGCGGTAGGCCTCACCCTCGATGCAGGTGCCACCGCACACGAGGTCGCGCACCTGATCGGCGTCGAGGTGGACCGTGGGGCTCCAGATGGACATCCCGGTGGGACCGTCGTCGTAGTCACCGTCGCCGTCGTAGTCGAAGTCGAAGTTGTTGACGTTGTGAGGGACGCCGTCGACGACCTCCGCCCTGAAGCGCAGCTCGCCACCGACCGGGATCGTGTAGGGACCACCGATGTCGACCACCGCAACCCGTTCCCTCTGCGCCGCGTCGATCTCGAACGCGAGCACGTGGCTGCTCGCGTTCCCCGTGAGGGCGCCTATCGACAGCTGCCAGTTGCGGTTGGTCCCGTGACCGGTCACGAGGGGGACGAGCACCTCGAAGGCCTCGTCGGGCGCCAGCGCGCGGGGGAAGGCCTCGGGCTCCTCATCGCGAGCGTCGGGATCGAGACCGAGGACGGCCCACGCCGCCTGCCCCGCGAGCGTCCGCGTCCGGTTGGTGAACGTGATGGGCTCACCGTGGACCGGCGCGTCGTCCGAGACCACCACGGCGGCGACGTGCCGTCCGGTCCGCACCTCGACCTCGCGGTCATCGGCGGCGGCCGCCACGGTCCGCTCCCCGGCGGCGGGGGTCGCGGGGGTCGCGGCGGTCGACCGCGCTGCGGTCGGCACCGCGGTGAACAGGTCCGTGGCCAACCACGTCTGCGTCACGGTGGGTGCTGCCGCCGGCGCGGTGCTTGAGGTGTCCGGGTCCCCGACCTCGTAGGTGGTCGAGCCCTGCCACCGCGCACGCACGATGACCGCGCGGTCGTCGTCGGCGCCGGGCACGTCGGCCTCCGCGGCGAACGTGAGCCAGTGGTCGTCGGGACGTTCCGGTGTGGCCGCTGGGGCCATGGCCTCGCCGAGGGCGAGCTCCTCGATCACCCCGTCGACGAGGGACTGCCCGAGCTGCACCGCAGCGACGGGACGTCCGACGTCGAAGCGCAGCTCGTCCCCATCGACGCGGACGTCGACGGTCACGGTCCAGATACCGGGCCGGTCGGTGAACCCATCCCCCGCGCCGTTCGGGGTGCCGAGGAAGGCCACCATGATGCGGTCGCCGGCGAGCCCCTCGGGCGCCCGCGGCAGGTGGATGGTCGCCTGACCCCCGCTGCTGCCGTAGCGGAACAGGTCACCGGACTCGTGGTCGCCGACGTCGATCAGGTACCGCGGCTGCCCATCGGAGCCGTGACCGAGCTCGGCACGCGGACTCGTCGCGTTGGCGCCAGCGACGAGCACCGGCTCCTGCCACCCGGTCAGCCCTTCCCCGTCACGTGCAGCGAGCCAGATGCCCCCGCCATCGCCGCGGTCGCCGTTGAACGCCACGGCCGCGCCGGTGTCGGCCACCGTCGGGTCGCCGAGCCTCT
>CAYSTY010000230.1:0-4398 GCA_964433685.1 uncultured Actinomycetota bacterium
CGCAAGTCCCTGACCGGTGCCTACCTGTCGGGGGAGCGGCGCATCGCCATCCCGCTGGAGCGTCGCCGGGGGGACGGTCGCGTCCTGGCCGTCCGCGGTGCGTCCGAGCACAACCTGCGCGACCTCGACGTCGACCTGCCGCTCGGCACATTCACCTGCGTCACGGGCGTGTCGGGTTCCGGCAAGTCGACGCTGGTCAACGACATCCTCTCGCGCGTGCTGATGCGCCACGTGTACGGCTCGCGCGAGCTGCCCGGCCGCCACACCCGCGTCGAGGGGCTCGACCAGGTCGACAAGGTCGTGGTCGTCGACCAGTCGCCCATCGGCCGCACCCCGCGCTCGAACCCGGCGACCTACACCGGCGTGTTCGACCGGATCCGCAAGCTGTTCGCCAGCACCCCGGAGGCCAAGGTCCGCGGCTACCAGCCGGGCCGGTTCTCGTTCAACGTCAAGGGCGGTCGCTGCGAATCGTGCCGCGGCGACGGCACGCTCAAGATCGATATGCACTTCCTGCCCGACGTGTACGTGCCGTGCGAGGTCTGCAAGGGCCGGCGCTACAACCGCGAGACGCTCGAGGTCCACTACAAGGGCAGGACCATCGCCGAGGTCCTCGAGCTGTCCATCGAGGAAGCGCTCGACTTCTTCGGCAACATCCCCGCCATCGCGGGCTACATGCAGACGCTGGTCGACGTCGGCCTCGGCTACGTGCGCCTCGGCCAGCCGGCGACGACGCTGTCCGGGGGCGAAGCCCAGCGCGTCAAGCTCGCCACCGAGCTGCGCAAGCGCTACAGCGGCCAGACCGTCTACATCCTCGACGAGCCGACCACGGGGTTGCACTTCGAGGACGTCCGGCGGCTGCTCGACGTCCTGCACCGCCTCGTCGACAAGGGCAACACGGTCATCGTCATCGAGCACAACCTCGACGTGATCAAGACCGCCGACCACCTGCTCGACCTCGGCCCCGAGGGCGGCACCGGCGGCGGGATGATCGTCGCGCAGGGCACCCCCGAGCAGGTCGCCGCGACGGCCGGCAGCTACACCGGCAAGTTCCTCGTCGACGTGCTCGAACGCGGCTGACCGGCCCTCACCAGGGGCACGGTCAGTCGGGACGGGGCTCGGGCCCACGGGTGATGCGCAGCTCCGCGGTGCGGTCGCGGGTGTCCTCGTAGGCGTCACCGGTGACCTCGTCGAGGTCGATGGCTGCCGTGGGCTCGTCGAGCGGTGTGACGTCGGGGGGCACCAGGCCCCGGTGGCGGACGCGCTCGGTGGGGACCTCGTCCTTCGGCGTCACGGTCACCAGCGGGTAGCCCGCCGACATCCCGCCGATGTCGACGAGCTGGCTCGGCATCCGGATGTGCGCCTGGGTGAACGCGTGGTGCAGGCGTTCGCGCATCTGGCGGTTGATGTCCCAGTTGGCCATCGGTTTGGTCGGCATGACCACGCGGATCGCGAGCCCGGTCGGGCTGAACTCCTGCACCCCCCAGATCTCGGGCGGACCGATGATGTCGTCGCCCCACACGGGGTCCGCGGCCAGCTCGGTGGCGACCTTGTGGATGATCGCCTTCGCGGTCGGCACGTCCGAGTCCAGCGCGATCGGCACGTCGAGCGTCGACCGCGACCAGTGCTGGGACAGGTTCCCGACCCGCTGCACGTCACCGTTGAGCACGTGCCAGACGATGCCGTCCATGTCCCGCATGGCGGTCGACCGCAGCCCGACGCGCTCGACCTGGCCGATGCGGTCGTGGATCTGGATCCAGTCGCCGACGCCGTACTGGTCCTCCACCAGCATGGCGATGCCGGCGAGGACGTCGCGGATCATCTGCTGCGCCCCGAAACCGACCACGACCGACAGCAGCCCCGCCCCGGCGAGGATGGGTTGGAGGGCGACGCCGAGCACCTCGACCACGATCACCAGGATCGCGATGAACCACACCGACACCCCGGCGACACCGCGCAGGACCCCCGTGATGGCCTGCAGCCGCTGGGTCCGACGGGTGCGGTAGCGCTCCGCGGAGCTGATGGCGCCGCGTTCCTCGGCGCGGGCGAGGCGTTGCGCGATGCGGCGTTCCATCCGGCTCGCGAAGCGGGAGATGATCCGGCCGAGCACGCGGGAGAGCACGAAGGCGATCACGAGGATGACCAGGACCCGCAGGACGGTCCCGATGACCCCGGCGAAGCGCGCGAGGACCTCGCTGCCGAACGTGCGGTAGAGCAGCTCGCACAGCGGGTCGGGGGTCAGCTCCTCACCCCCGGCGGTGGGTCGCAGGCACAGGTCGCCGGGCACCTCGTCGGCCTGGGCCAACAGCAGCTGCAGCACGGCGCTCCTCGCGGTCGGATGTGCCTCGTACCTCGTCGGCGCAGCGTAGACCTGCGACCGGGCACCGCCGCGGTCGGAACCGGTCGTGGGACCGACCGCCGGGCGGGGCGGTCACCGGCGGGCAGTACCCTCGGCGCCGTGCGCAACCCCGCCCTCGCCTTCCGTCCCGAGCCCGGCGCGATCCCCGATGCGCCGGGCTGCTACCAGTTCATCGACGGTGCCGGACGGGTCGTCTACGTCGGCAAGGCCAAGTCGCTGCGGCAGCGCCTGGCCAACTACTTCGGTGTCTGGCACAACATCGCGCCGCGCACGCGTGCGATGCTCGAAGCGGCCCGGTCGGTCGAGTGGATCGTCGTCGACTCCGAGGTCGAGGCGCTCCACCTCGAGTACACCCTGATCCAGCGCCACCGGCCGCGCTACAACGTCCGCTACGTCGACGACAAGTCCTACCCGTACCTGGTGCTGACCACCTCCGAGGACGTGCCGCGGGCCATCGTCAAGCGCGGCAAGGTGGCCAAGGACGACCGCCGGTTCGGCCCGTACGCGCACGCCTACGCCATCCGTGAGACCCTCGACCTGCTGCTGCGCGTCTTCCCGGTGCGCACCTGTCGGAACGGGGTGTACGACCGCGCCCAGCGGCTCGGGCGGCCGTGCCTGCTGTTCCACATCGACCGCTGCGCCGCCCCCTGCACCGGCGCGATCTCGCTCGAGGACCACCGCGACCTCGTCGACGCGTTCGCCGACTTCCTCGACGGGGAGACCGGTCCGGTCCTCGCCCAGCTCGAGGAGGAGATGCGGGCGGACGCCGCCGACCTCAACTTCGAGTCGGCGGCCCGGCGCCGCGACCAGCTGCAGGCCGCACGCCGCGCCCTCGAGAAGCAGCAGGTGGTCACCGAGAAGCCCGAGGACCTCGACGCGATCGCCGTCCACGAGGACGAGCTCGAGGCCGCCGTGCAGGTCTTCTTCGTCCGGCGGGGCCGCCTGGTCGGCCGCAAGGGCTGGACGGTCGACAAGGTGGAACCGCTCTCGACCGCCCAGCTGCTGACCAGCTTCCTGCTCCAGCTGTACGCCGAGCGCAGCGACGAGGTCCCGCCCCAGATCGTGCTCCCCGTCGAACCCGAGGACGCCGACGCGTTGTCGGTGCTGCTCGCCGAACAGCGTCGCACGACCCGGGAGGGGGAGCGGGGACGGCCGATCCAACGGGTGCGCTTCACCGTCCCGCAGCGCGGCGACAAGAAGGCGTTCCTCGAGACGGTCGAGGAGAACGCCCGCGAGGCGTTCCAGCGCGCCCGGATGAAGCGGGCCACGGACTTCGACGCGCGGTCCCGGGCGCTCAAGGAGCTCGGTGACGCGCTCGGTCTGGACGAGGCGCCGTTGCGCATCGAGTGCTTCGACATCTCCCACCTCGGCGGCACCGAGGTCGTGGCGTCGATGGTGGTGTTCGAGGACGGTCTGCCGAAGAAGTCCGAGTACCGCCGGTTCAAGCTGTCCCAGGACCGCAACGACGATTTCGCCGCCATGAACGAGGTCATCGGACGCCGGTTCCGACGCCTCGTCGAGTCCCGCGGCGCGCCGATCCTCGACACCGACGGCAACCCGCGCAAGTTCGCCTACCCGCCCAACCTGGTGATCGTCGACGGCGGTCGCGGACAGCTGAACGCCGCGCTCGAAGCGGTCGAGGACCTCCCCGTCGACGACGTCGCCTTCGCCGGTCTCGCCAAGCGGTTCGAGGAGCTCTACGTCCCCGGTCGGGCGCGGCCGGTCGTGCTCCCACGGGGCAGCGAAGCGCTGTTCCTGGTGCAGCGTGTCCGGGACGAGGCCCACCGGTTCGCCATCACCTACCAGCGCGGACGTCGGACCAAGCACCTCGCCTCGTCGGCGCTCGACGACATCCCGGGGATCGGCCAGAGGCGCCGCAAGGCGCTGCTCACCCGGTTCGGGTCGGTCGCGGCCATCCGCCGCGCGAGCGAGGACGACCTCACCGCCGTGCCGGGCATCTCCCGTACGCTCGCGGCCCAGATCCACGCCCACCTCCACGCCGGCCAGGAGACGTAAGTGACCGAACCGGCCGTGTCCGTCCC
>CAYSTY010000231.1:0-4358 GCA_964433685.1 uncultured Actinomycetota bacterium
GGTCTGCCACATGTGGCGGTGGGTGTCGACCATGCCCGGCATGACGATGCCGCCGGACGCGTCGATCTCCACGGTCCCGTCCGGGACCTCGAGGTCCGGACCGACCGCCTCGATGCGGTCCCCGACCACGAGGACGTCCCCACCCTCGACGATGGTCCCGGCCCGATCCATGGTCAGGACCGTCCCGCCGCGCAGCACCCGTGGTCGGTCGCTGCGCAGCTGGTCACGGGTCTGCTCGGTCTCGCCCATCCAGCGTCCCTCTCCCGTAGGGGCCGCCCGTGCTCCCGGATCCGGGTGGCCGGATCCCACGGGGGCCGCACGTTGCCGCACGATCGTGTGCGGACATCCATCCGCCTAGCGGACAGCTGCATACTCTGCGGCCGGAGCCCCTACTGTCAAGTGCCACGTGCCGACGAGGAGATGATGATGCCGATGCTGCGGACCGTGGCCCGAGCCTGCCTGGCCGCACCGTTCGTCGTGCTCGGGTACGAAGCCGCGGCGGAGCCGGGTGGTCGCGTCGACCTCGCCGCCGGGATGGGGGTTCCCGAGCCGGAGCTCGCCGTCCGTGTCAACGGCGCGGCGATGGTCGCCGGCGGCGTGGCGCTCGGGCTGAACGTGCTGCCGCGGACCGCGGCCGCGGGCCTCGTGGCCTCCCTCGTGCCGACCACGGTGGCCGGCCACGCGTTCTGGCGCCAGGAGGACCCCGGCGCCCGCAAGACCGACCGGATCCAGCTGCTCAAGAACCTCGGGCTGCTCGGCGGCCTGCTGGCGGTGGTGGTCGACCGCGAGCGCTGAACCGCGACCGACCGGTCGTCGGCGCGTACGGTGGCCGACGCCCGGGCAGCCCCGGAGGAGCGGTGGAGGTGGACGTGGGTCGACAGGCGACGGGCCCCGACTTCATCGAGTCGCTCGCGCGCGGCATCGACGTCATCCGCGCGTTCACCCCGAGCCGCCGCGCGCTGTCGCTCAGCGAGGTCGCGGAGGCGACGGCGCTGGCGCGACCGACCGCCCGGCGCATCCTGCTCACCCTCGAGGAGCTCGGCTACGCCCGCCTCGATGGCACGTCCTGGACGCTCACGCCGCGGATCTTGGAGCTCGGCACGGCGTACGTGCACTCCCAGGGCCTGTGGGAGGTGGCCCGCCCCCACATGGAGGACCTCGTCGCCCAGACCGGAGAGTCGAGCTCGATCGCGCAGCTCGACGGCTCAGACATCGTCTACGTGGCGCGGGTCGCGGTGCCCAAGATCATCACCTTCGCGGTCGCGATCGGCACCCGCTTCCCCGCGCTGCAGACCTCGCTCGGCAAGGTGCTGCTCGCCGCGATGGACCCCGACGAGGTCGACCGGGTGCTCGCCCAGCCGAGCCGGTCGGGCATCGAGCCGCGGTGGTGCCCGAGCCGTGAGGAGCGCGACCAGCACCTGCGTGAGGTTCGCGCCCGGGGGTGGGCGCTGGCCGACGAGCAGCTCGCCGCCGGGATCCGTTCGGCGGCGGTCCCCCTCCGTGACGGCGACGGACGCACCGTCGCGGCGATGAACGTCACCGTCCACGCCGCCGAGACCAGCGTCGAGGTGCTGACCGACGAGCACCTGCCCAGGTTGCTCACGGCCGCCGGTCGGGTCAGCCACGACCTCGCGCTGCGCGACGCGGTCCCGCAGGTGACCGTCGACGCCGCGGGCCACTGACCGGCACCGGCCGCCCGGTCGGGGCAGGTCTTGACGTGGCTCGCTCCGGCACGCGACCATGCGGACACTCGTCCGCTCTACGGTCGAACCCGGAGACCACGTGACCGCCACCCCCCTCGAACCCGCCCGCGAGTCGGCCCGGTCCGGACCGCTGTCGGGACTGCTCGTCGCCGACTTCTCGCGCATCCTGGCCGGCCCGTACGCCACGATGTTGCTCGCCGACCTCGGCGCGGAGGTCATCAAGGTCGAGGGTCCCACGGGTGACGACACGCGGACCTGGCTCCCCCCGGTCCGCGACGGGATCTCGACCTACTACCTCGGCGTCAACCGCGGCAAGCGCTCGATCGCCCTGAACCTCAAGGACGAGGGGGACCTGACGCTCGCCCGTGAGCTCGCCGACCGTGCCGACGTCCTGATCGAGAACATGCGGCCCGGTGGCATGGCGCGGTTCGGGTTGGACGTCGACACGCTGCACCGCACCAACCCCGGGCTCGTGTACGCCTCGATCTCCGGCTTCGGATCCAGCCCGGAGGGCGCCAAGCTCGCGGGCTACGACCTGATGGTGCAGGGGATCTCCGGACTGATGAGCCTCACCGGCGACCCGGAGGGTGAGGCCTACCGCGCCGGCATCTCCGTGTTCGACGTCATGGCCGGCATGCACGCCACCATCGGCATCCTGGCCGCGCTCAACCACCGGCACACCACCGGGGTCGGCCAGCACGTCGAGGTCAACCTGCTGTCGTCGGCGCTGTCGGGCCTGGTCAACCAGACCAGCGCCGCGGTCGCCGGCGGGGTCACCCCGTTCCGCATGGGCAACGCGCACCCGAGCCTGTTCCCCTACCAGCCGCTGCCGACCGCCGACGGCGCGATCATCGTGATCGCGGGCAACGACCGCCAGTTCGCCACCCTGTGCGAGGTGCTCGAGGTGCCGGAGCTGGTCGACGACGACCGGTTCCGCTCCAACGAGGACCGCACCGCGAACCGCGACGTGCTCGCGCCGTTGCTGATCGAGGCGCTGTCGACCGCGACCACCGACGAGTGGTTCGAACGGTTCCGTGCGGTCGGTCTGCCCGGTGGGCCGGTCAACACCGTCCCCGAGGGGGTCGCCTTCGCCGAGTCGATCGGCCTCGAGCCCGTGGTCGAGGTCGGTGACGGGGACGCCGCGCTCCCGGCGGTGCGCAACCCGATCACCTTCTCCGAGACCCCGGCCAGCTACCCCTACGCCCCGCCCGCGCTCGACGAGCACGGGGACGAGCTGCGTGCCTGGCTGTCGGCCCCACGCGACTGAGCAGCGGCCGCCGTCCCGACCCGAGGAGCCCCACCCGTGACCGACGACCGACCCGGCTACCGGACCTCGCTCGGCGCCTCCGACGCGACCACGATCACCCTGCTCGGCCACGACCTGGCCGATGACATCATGGGTGAGGTCGGCTTCGGTGAGCTGTCGCTGTGGATGCTGCTGCGACGGCGCCCCGAACCGGGCCAGGTCCGGGTGTTCGAGGCGGTGCTCGCCTCGCTCGCCGACCACGGGTTCGTCCCGACCGCGATCGCGGCACGGCTGACGCTGCTGAGCGCGCCCGATGCGCTGCAGGGCGCCCTGGCCGCCGGCCTGCTCGGCGGCGGGTCGCGCTTCCTCGGCGTCACCGAGGACTGCGGCCAGTTCCTGGCCGCCAGGCTCGCCGCGCTCGACGGGCCGGTCCCGGAGGACGACGACGGGTTCGACGACCTCGCGCGCGGCATCGTCGCCGAGGAACGGGCGGCCCGGCGGATCATCCCCGGGCTCGGCCACCCGACCCACACCGACGACCCGCGGGTACCGCGCATCGTCCGGATCGCGGAGGAGGAGGGGTTACGCGGTCCGCACCTGCGGTTGTTCGAGGCCATCGGCCGCGTGCACCACGAGGTCCTCGGCCGCAGCTTGCCGCTGAACGGTGCCGGGGTGGGGGGCGCCGCGCTCGTCGACGCGGGTGTCCCGCTCGCGATGCTGCGCGGTGTGGCGCTGCTCGCGCGTGCGGCGGGGCTCATCGGGCAGCTCGCCGAGGAGCTCGAACACCCGATCGCGCGCGACATCTACCTGTCGGTCCACGACCGGACCGACTACGTCGACCCGCGCTGAGCGGGTCACCAGGGACACGGGGCGACCAGGGAGAGGGAACATGGCGACCACGGCGGAGAACCTGCGCGACCAGGTGGTCAGCGCGTTCGAGGCAGCACCGGACCCGCGCGCCCGTGAGGTGCTGACCGCGCTCGCGCGGCACCTGCACGACTTCGTGATCGAGACCGACCTGAAGGTGGAGGAGTGGCTGACGGCGATCGAGTTCCTCACCGCCGTCGGCAAGATGTGCGACGACAAGCGCCAGGAGTTCATCCTGCTCTCGGACGTCTTCGGCATCTCCGCGCTGGTCGACCTCATGAACGGCCCCCGGGGGGACAACGCGACCGAGAACGCGCTGCTCGGACCGTTCTACGTCTCGGACGCGCCGCTGCTCGACAACGGCGCGTCGATCGTCAAGCAGCACGACGGCGACCCGGTCCGCCTCGAAGGGCGGGTGACCGGCACCGATGGGCAGCCGCTCCCCGGCGCCCAGGTCGAGGTGTGGCAGATCGCGGCCAACGGCGCGTACGACGGTCAGGACCCGGAGATGGCCGAGGGCAACATGCGCGGCCGGTTCCTGA
>CAYSTY010000232.1:0-3088 GCA_964433685.1 uncultured Actinomycetota bacterium
TCCGTTGCGCCTGGTCGTTGAGCTTGAGGTGGACCCAGTCGACGGTGTAGTCGCGGCGCTTGGCCTTGGCCTCGCGGACGAACCGTCCCCGCAGCGCCGCCCGGGTGTTCGGCGGTGGCTCGTTGGTCGCGGCGACGATCTCGTCGTCGTCGAGCAGCCGTTGGACCCGCCCCTGGCGGACCAGCAGGTGGTAGAGACCGCGGTCCCGGACCACGTCGTGGTAGGCGAGGTCGAGCATCTGCACGCGCGGGTGCGACAGCGGCAGCTCGTGCTTGGCCCGGTAGCGGTCGACGAGCTGGAACTTGGCGACCCAGTCGAGCTGGCGCGACAGCGACATCGGGTCGCTGACGAGCCGCTCGAGCACGTCGCGCCACTCGGCGACCACGTGCTTGGCCTCGTCGTCGTCGGCGTAGGAGTTGGCCACGAAACGTTCGACCCGTTCGAGGTAGGCCTGCTGGATCTCCAGCGCCGACATCTCGCGGCCGTTGGTGAGCCGGACCCGGGTGGTGCCGGTCAGGTCGTGGCTGATCTCGCGGATGGCCCGGATCGGGTTGTCGAGCGACAGGTCACGGGAGACCGCCTGCTCCTCGAGCATCCGCAGGACCAGGTCGCAGGTGGCGACCTTCAGCCACGAGGTGTACTCCGACATGTTCGAGTCGCCGACGATGACGTGCAGGCGACGGAAGCGTTCGGCGTCGGCGTGCGGCTCGTCCCGGGTGTTGATGATCGGTCGGGACCGGGTGGTCGCCGAGGACACCCCTTCCCAGATGTGCTCGGCGCGCTGCGCGAGCGAGAAGATCGCGCCCCGCGGGGTCTGCAGCACCTTGCCGGCCCCGGCGAAGACCTGCCGGGTGACCAGGAACGGGATGAGCGCCTCGGCGAGCCGCTGGAACTCCCCGACGCGCGCCACGAGGTAGTTCTCGTGGCAGCCGTAGGAGTTCCCGGCCGAGTCGGTGTTGTTCTTGAACAGCGAGATCCGCCCCTGGATGCCCTCCTCGGCGAGCCGCTGCTCGGCGGACAGCACCAGGCTCTCGACGATCCGCTCCCCCGCCTTGTCGTGGACGATCACCTGGCGGGGCGAGTCGCACTCCGGCGTGGCGTACTCGGGGTGGGAGCCGACGTCGAGGTAGAGCCGGGCACCGTTCTCGAGGAAGACGTTCGACGAGCGGCCCCAGGAGACCACACGTCGGAACAGGTACCGCGCGACCTCGTCCGGGCTCAGCCGCCGCTGCCCCTTGAAGGTGCAGGTGACGCCGTACTCGTTCTCGATCCCGTAGATCCTGCGGCGCACGCACGGTCCTCTCGACCTGGTCGGGGCCGATGGTGCCCCATCGTCGGCGGGGCCGCTTAGTCGGTGGTGAGGGCGTTCTCGAGCGCGTGGTTGCGCAGGCGGAAGAAGCGGCGTCGGGCGCGGGTGCGGTCGAGCCCCGACACCTCGAGGTCGTCGGCGGGGATGTCGCGGCCGGCGACGCGGCCGAGCGCACCCACGGCGACGCGCACCGCGGCATCCCGGTCGAGACCGTCCTCGAAGGTCTCCGACAGCGCCGTGGTCAGCGCGTCCGCCTCCCCACCGACGGCCACGAAGCGGTGCTCGTCGACGATCGAGCCGTCGTAGAGGATGTGGTACAGCTCGAGCTCGCCGCCCTCGCGTCGACCCCCGGGCGGGGCGACCTCGGCGATGAGCAGCTCGACCTCGTAGGGCTTGGCCTCACCGCCCATGAACGCCGCACCGAGCGCCTGCGAGTAGGCGTTGGCCAGCGACTTGGCGTTCACGTCGTCACGGGCGTACTGGTAGCCCTTGACGTCGGCGAGGCGGATCCCGGCGACGCGGAGCGACTCGAACTCGTTGTAGCGCCCCACCGCGGCGAACCCGATGCGGTCGTAGATCTCCGAGGTCTTGTGCAGCGAGCGCGACGGGTTCTCGCTGGCGAACACGACGCCGTCGGCGTACTCGACGGCGACCAGGGCCCGACCGCGGGCGATGCCCTTGCGGGCGTACTCGGCCCGGTCCTTCATCATCTGTTCGGGGGCGACGTAGAACGGGGTGGCCACGGGGGCTCCTGTCGGTGCTGTCAGCTCGGTCGGCGGCGGTCCGGGGTCGTCAGCGCTGGCGCAGGGCGATGACGGCCTCGACGTGGGTCAGCACGTCCTCGTCGGACAGCTCGTGGTAGCCGCGGTCCTCGTCGATGACGGCGACGATCGGGTAGATGCGCCGGATGAGGTCGGGTCCGCCGGTCGCGCTGTCCTCCTCGGCCGCGTCGAACAGCGCCTCGACGGCGGTGCGGATGCCGGCCTCGAGCCCCTCGTCGTAGCGGTGCAGGCGCTTGAGCGTCGCGCGAGCGGCGAGGGAGCCGCTACCTGTCGCGGCGTGATCGCGGGCCTGGTAGCGGCCGCCGACGGGGTCGTACTCGTAGATGCTGCCCTCGCCGGTCCGGACGTCGACGCCGGCGAACAGGGGCACGATGACCAGGCCCTGCATGGCCATGGGCAGGTGGGCGCGGACCATGCCGGCGAGCTTGTTCGACTTGCCCTCGAGGCTGAGCGGCTCGCCCTCGACCTTCTCGTAGTGCTCGAGCTCGGTGGCGAACACCCGCGCGAGCTCCATGGCCGGTCCGGCGGCGCCGCTGATCGCGATCGCCGAGTGGTCGTCGGCGGGGAAGACCTTGCGCATGTCGCCGCGGCTGATCAGGTGGCCGGCGGTGGCACGCCGGTCACCGGCCATGACCACACCGCCGGCGGTGGTGACGGCGAGGACCGTCGTGCCCTCGATGAGCTGGTCGCGGAGCTCGGGAGGCATCGCGCCGGCGAGCAGCGGCGGGACGGCGGTCGGCGCCTGCTGGCGCAGCACCTCGAAGAACGAGGAGCCGGCGGCGTCGAAGGGGCGCGGGATGCCGGGGACGAGCTCGTCACGGGTCCAGGTCACGGGCGGCTTTCGGCTCGGCGTCGACTCGCGAGCGTAGGGCAGCCATCCCGCCGGGTCCCCGCACCCTGCCTCGGGCCGTCACCGGTGTCCGACCGGCGCGTAGGGTCACGCGCCATGGGACGTGAACCGCGGGGGTCGACGTTGGAGCGGGCCGTCGCGCTCGCC
>CAYSTY010000232.1:3188-4320 GCA_964433685.1 uncultured Actinomycetota bacterium
CGTCGCCGTCGCGCTCGCTTCCGGGGTGCCCTGGCTGGGGCTGGCGGTGTTCCAGGTGTGGCTGATCAGGAGGGCGGTGATCCTCCAGGTCCGTGGCCGGGTCGAGTCGGGTGGCGCGGGCGCGCGCACCGAGTTCGCCCGTCTGTCGCGGGCCGTGGATGCGGTCCTCACCGCCGCCGCACGGGACGGGGTCGACCCCCGCGACGTGCGCGCCGCCGCAGCCGAGGTCTCCCGAGGCGTCGGGAGCACCCTCGTGTCCGCAGCAGCACTGGCGCACGCCGAACGCCTGTTGGTGGTGGACCCCTTCTCCCGACCTCGCGGGGCACGCCAGCTGCTGGCCGCTGCGCGCGACGAGCTGCTCGACGAGCATCCCGAGCTACGACGGTTCGGGTGAGGTGACCACACGGAAGCGCAGCGGCTGACCGGGTCGGACCTGGGCGGCGCGGTCGACGTCCTCGCTGAGCACGACCGCGATGACCGGGTAGCCACCCGTGACGGGGTGGTCGGCGAGGAACAGCGTCGGCGGCCCGTCCGGCGGGACCTGGATCGCGCCGCGTACGAGGCCCTCGCTGGCGAGCTCGTCGGTCACGGCGCGCTCGAGCTCCGGTCCGGTCAGGCGAACGCCGATGCGGCTGCTGTCCTGCGCCGCCATCCAGGAGCCGTCGATCAGGACCTGCCGGGCCGCCTCCGTGAACCAGTCGTCCCGCGGCCCGAACGCGATGCGCAGCTCGACCTCGCCGTCCTCGGGGTCGCGGACCGCCGCCTGGTCGACCGGGAGGTAGGCGCCGCCGAGATCCCCGACGGGGAGGCGGTCCCCCACCTGCGGCACGGACGGGCCGAGCTGCCCCAGGGTGTCGGTCGCCCGGGAGCCGAGCACGGGTTCGACCGCGATCCCACCGCGGACGGCGAGGTAGCTGCGCAGCCCCCGCGTCGGCGTGCCGAACGCGACCTGCTGACCTGTGGAGACCTCGACGGGCACGTTGCCGCCGATGCGTCCGCCGTCGACGGTCACCGGGCTGTCGGCACCGGTCACCGCGATGACGAGGTCGCCGGTCGCGCGCAGCTGCAGCCCACCGAAGGTGACCTCGAGGCAGGCGGCCGCCTCGGGGTTGCCGACCAGCCGGTTGGCCAG
>CAYSTY010000233.1:0-4274 GCA_964433685.1 uncultured Actinomycetota bacterium
CTCGTTCCGGATCGAACGCTGAGCCGCTGCGACTCGGAAGCTGAGCCGCTGCGACGCAGGTGGCGGGGGCCGTGCCCTGGACGGTCGGCTCGGGGCTCGGGTACGCTCCGTGCACCGCACGCTGGACCACCGACGCGCCGCTGCGCGCGAACGACCCGAGGGATCGCACGATGGGCAAGGCCCTGCTGGGCACCCACGCCACGCCCTCCACCCTGCGGTTGCTCGACGAGGTGCAGGCGCTGCGCCGCCGTGTGGCCGAGCTCGAGCAGGCCCTGGCTGCGGCCGAAGCCGTCCGCGCGCAGCTGCCGGCCGAGGCGCTCGTGGGTGACGGTCCGATCCCCGCCGAGGGCCGCGAACACGCGTCCGCCTGAGCCCGCGCGCATCCCGGGGTCGCCGGCCGGCCGACGCTAGGCTCCGCCGGTCGCGCCGCCGCTCCCCTCGTGGGGCAGCAGGCACGTCGTCCGCTCGCTCGACCCCCCACCTCCTGAGGCCCTCGTGTTCCTCCGCTCCCTGTCGATGCGCGGCTTCAAGTCGTTCGCCGACAAGACGGTGCTCGAGGTCGAGCCGGGCATCACGGTCATCGTGGGGCCGAACGGGTCCGGCAAGTCGAACGTCGTCGACGCCCTCGCCTGGGTGCTCGGGACCAACTCGGCCAAGAAGGTCCGCGGCGGCGCCATGAGCGACGTCATCTTCGCCGGCTCGCCGACGCGGTCGCGGGCCAACCAGGCCCGCGTCGAGATCGTCATCGACAACGCCGACGGCCGGCTGGCGACCGGCAACCTCGGCACCGCCGGCTCGGCCGGCCAGTTCGCCGAGGTACGGGTCGCCCGGACCATCCACGCCGACGGCGACGCCAGCTACGAGATCAACGGCGCCGACGTCCGCGCGCTCGACGTCCAGGAGCTGCTGTCCGACACCGGCCTCGGCCGTGAGCTGCACACCATCGTCGGGCAGGGCCAGCTCGACGAGATCCTCAACGCCAAACCGGAGGAGCGCCGCCGCTACATCGAGGAAGCGGCCGGGATCCTCAAGCACCGGCGTCGCCGTGAACGGGCCCTGCGCAAGCTCGAACAGGTCGACGGGCACATCGACAAGCTCAGGACCGTGTTGCGCGAGCTGCGCCGCCAGCTGCGACCGCTCGAGCGCCAGGCCGAGGCGGCCGACCGCTACCAGGCGCTGCAGGCCGAGCTGCGTGACGTACGGCTGCGGGTCGCGGCGGCCGAGCTGCTGCGGCTGCGTGCGTTGGAGGCGGCCGAGGGGCAGGGCGACCAGAGCAGCGCGTCCGTGCAGCGCGACACCGAGGCCCGCCTCCAGGCCGCCCGCGAGCAGCAGCAGGCGCTCGACGCCGAGCTCGCGCGCCTCGGACCGGCGGCCGAGGCGGCGCAGTCGACCTACTACAAGCTCACCTCCCTCGCGGAGCGGCTGAAGGGCACCGCCGACCTCGTGGAGGCCAAGCGGCGCCACCTCGTCGAGTACGTCGACGAGCCGCTCGCGGGACGGCCGCCGGCGGAGCTGCGGGTCCAGGCCGAACGCACCGAGGCGGAGGCGCAGGCCCGCCAGGGCGAGCGCGAGGACGCCCGACAGCACCACGAGGTGGCCGTCACGGCGCGGCGCGACGCCGAAGCTGCCCGTCGGGCCCACGAGCAGCGCCAGCAGGCCGAACGTCGCCGCCGCGCGGAAGCGCGCGAACGCATCCTGCGCTTCGAGGGGGAGGTGTCGGCGCTGCGCTCCGCGGTCGCCTCCACCGAGGCCGAGCTCGGTCGGGTCACCCAGAGCCGTGCCGGCGTCGACGAACGCGTCGCCGAGGCCGAGGCCGAGGTCGCCGCCGTCCAGGGCGAGATCACCGACCTCGACGCCGCGGAGATCGAGCTGACCGCCGACCTCGAAGCGGCGGAGTCGGCGGTCGCCGCCGCGTCCGAACGGGTCGAACAGCTCGCCGCCGAGGCGCGCGAGCTCGAAGCCGCCCGCGCCTCGTCCCTGGCCCGCGCCGAGGCGTTGCGTGCCGCCCTGGCCGAGACCGACGGCGGGACCGCCGCGCTGCTCGACGGTGACCTCGACGGCGTCCTCGGCCCGCTCGCCGACCACGTGCGCTCCGACGCGACGCACGACGCCGTCGTCGCCGCCGCGCTCGGCCCGCTCGGCAGCGCCGTGGTGGTCACCACCCCCAACGAGGCCCGTCGCGCCATCGAGTGGCTGCACGAGGTCCGGGCGGGGTCCGCGGTGGTCCTCGCCGCACGCCACGACAGACGGCCACCGCGCCCCCTCGACGACGAGGTGGTGGGCATCCTCCGGGCCGCCGGCGCGACGCCGGTCAGCGAGCTGATCGCCCCCGCGGCCGACCACCCCCAGGCGGGCGACGTGGTCGCGGCGCTCCAGCGCGTGCTGCACCACACCTGGCGGGTGCCGGACTGGCAGACCGCCGTCCTGCTCCACGGGCGCGAACCCGACCTGACCTTCGTGACCCCCGCGGGCGACGTCGCCGGACCGCTCGGCTACCGCGGCGGTGAGACCCCGGCCAGCTCGGCCGTGGCGACCGCCACCGCCGCCGAGGTGGCCGAGACGCGGGCCGCTGCGCTCGCCGACCAGCTCGCCGAGCTCGCCGAGGCCCGCACCGCGGCCGACGCCGATCTCGCCGCGGCCAAGACCGTGCTCGCCGGGGCGACCGAACGCATCAACGAGTCCGACGCCCGCATCACCGGCGCCGCTGAACGGCTCGCCCGCCTCAACAAGGAGCTGCACACGCTGGCCAACCAGCGTGGCCTGGTCGCCGCCAGCGAACGCGACCTCGGCGAGGTGCTCGAACGCGACCGCGAGGCGCTGCGCTCGCTGATCGACCGGGGCCCGCAGGTCGACGAGGTCGACGACGTCGACGACGGTCCGGACGAGGTCGCCTTCGAGCTCGACGAGGCCGTCGAGGCGGCGCGTGAGCGTGAGCTCGAGAGCCGGGTCCGCCTCGAACGCACCACCGAGCAGGTGCGCCACCTCGAGCTCCAGGCCGCGGCGCTGCGCGAGGAGGCCGACGAGGTCGAGCGGTCCCTGGCGGAAGCCGCCCGCCGCCGTGAGGCCCGCCGTCGGGGCATCGCCCGCTGCGGCGAGCTCGCCCTCGTGGCGCGCACGGCGATCGACGCGCTCGCCCGCGCGACGCAGGCGGCCACGGCCGAACGCGATCGGCTGCAGGGTCAGCTCGCAGAGCGCCGCACGGCCCTCGTCGAGGTCCGCCGGTCGGTCGCCAGCATCGGCGCCGAGCTGCAGGACCTGCGCGAGCAGCGCCACCAGGCCGAGCTGCGCCGCGCCGACGTGACCCGCCGCCTCGACCAGCTCACCAAGGAGCTGCGCGAACGGTTCTCGGTCTCGCCCGACGAGCTCGCCGCGGAGCACCCCGCGGCCGACGGTTACGACCAGGCCGCCCTCGCCGAACGCGAGGACGTCCTCGTCCGCAAGGTGGGTCTGCTCGGCCGCGTCAACCCGCTCGCCCTCGAGGAGTTCAAGGCCCTCGAGGAGCGGCACGCGTTCCTGTCCGACCAGCTCGACGACCTGCGGCGGTCCAAGCGCGACCTCGAGGAGGTCGTGGTGCAGGTGGACGCGCGCATCGAGGCGGTGTTCGCCGAGGCGTTCCGCGACGTCGCCCGCGAGTTCCAGCTCACGTTCTCCACGGTGTTCCCCGGCGGGTCGGGACGGCTCGTGCTGACCGAACCGGACGACCTGCTCGCCACCGGTATCGAGGTCGAAGCGCGTCCCCCCGGCAAGAAGGTCACCCGCCTGTCGCTGCTGTCCGGTGGGGAACGGTCGCTGACCGTGCTCGCCTTCGTGTTCGCCATCTTCCGGGCCCGGCCGAGCCCGTTCTACGTGCTCGACGAGGTCGATGCCGCGCTCGACGACGTCAACCTCCAGCGCCTGCTCAAGGTGGTGCGCAGCTTCCGTGGTCACGCGCAGATCATCGTGGTGACCCACCAGAAGCGCTCGATGGAGATCGCGGACGTGATGTACGGCATCACGATGGGGCCGGACGCCGTCACCAAGGTGGTCAGCGAACGGCTCCGTGAGGACCGCGCCGCCAAGGAGCAGGCCCTCGAGGAGCGCGCCTCCGACGCACCGACCGAGGCGGTCGCCGATGCCTCGGTCGAGGCGCCCGTGGGGTCCGCCGGAGGCTGAGCGGCCACCTCGACGGCGGTGGTCGCGCACCGCTCACCGGTGTACCGGTGGTCGTCACCCCTGCCCCACGTCCTCGTTGGACGCTGCGACGACGGACCGGGAGGGGTCGGTGGCAGCTGTGG
>CAYSTY010000234.1:0-4270 GCA_964433685.1 uncultured Actinomycetota bacterium
GCCTCGTCGGCCGGGGTGAGCACCTCGGACTCGTCGACGTAGTCGACGCCGAGCGACTGCAGGACCTGGGCCTCGACGGTGTGGCCGATGCGGGCCTTGGCCATGACCGGGATGCTGACCGCGTCGATGATCGAGTCGATCATGTCCGGGTCGCTCATCCGTGCCACGCCACCGTCGCGGCGGATGTCGGCCGGGACGCGTTCGAGCGCCATGACGGCGACGGCACCCGCCTGCTCGGCGATGGTGGCCTGCTCGGGCGTGACGACGTCCATGATGACGCCACCCTTGAGCATGTCGGCGAACCCGCGCTTGACGCGGTCGCTGCCGGTACGTGCGGTTCCTGCAGCCTGGTCGGTCACGACGTGCTCCTGCGGTGCGGTGGCGCCACGCGGGCGCGGGGGATGACGTGCGTACGAGCGTACCGGCGCGCCCGCGGCACCTCCGCGGCCGCCGGTGACAACGGTGGACCTACATCCCGGCGACCACGGACGCGTTCGGCAGGTGCATCCAGCTCGCGCCCGGCTTGAGCGGGAAGGGGTCACCGTCCGCGTCGAACAGCTCGAGGGATGCCGCCGCGTCGGCCTTGCGCCAGGTGCCCTCGTACCGGCGTCCGTCGCGCCAGAACAGCGCCTCGCCCTCCCCCGTGACGTCGGTCTCGGTGTAGGGCGAGCCGTTGCTGTCGCAGCAACCGTCGGTGTAGTGCCGCGTCGCGAGCACCACCACGTTGGCGGCGCCGATGCGGCCCTCACCGGTGACGAGCGACGGTTCGCCGTTCTGGTCGCGACGGTAGACCTCGGCGTCCTCGTCGTAGGTCCAACCGGTGCGCGCGGCGTGCGACATCGCGATCGTGACGGCCGCTCCCGGGTCGACGCAGTCGGTCGCATCGGTGGGGCAGGTGACCTCCCCCTCCGGTGCGTCCTCGGTGAACAGCCAACCGGGGACGACGAGGGCGCTGGCCCCCCGTTCGAGACCGGCATCGAGCACGCTCTGCGGCTCGACGAAGAGGTTGTGCGGACGCCGGCGGTCCGGCACGCGCACGAACCCGGGTGCACCCTCCTCGAGGGCGACCAGGGGGGACGAACGCAGCATCCCCTGGACCTGCGCGCGAGCACCCGAGTAGGCGAACACCGGCTGCCCGAAGCCGCTGCCCACCGCGACGTCGACCGGACGGGCCGAGCGGACCGGGCCGGCCTGGTCGGGCAGCTGGCTGTGGAACAGCGCCATGAACCGCGTCACGCCGCCCTCGGTGAGCTCCTCGATGACCACGTCGGCCACGTCCAGACCCGCCTGTGGCCGGGCCGCGGGCGAGTTCTCGATCTTGGCGATCAGCAGCGGACGGTCGACCAGCGACTCGGCGACCTCGTCCTCGACCAGCACGCCGGTCAGGGGCAGGCGCGCGGTCAGTTGCGGTTCGGCCTCCTCCTCGGCGACCGGCGCCTCCTCGACGACCGGCTCGGGCTCGGGGTCGGGTTCGGGGTCGGCGGCCCGACCGCATCCGGACAGGACCAGACCGACCCCGACCAGGACGATGACGGCGCGAACGGAGCGGGACACGGCGGACCTCGGCGACGGCGGGAGCGGGCGAACGCTACCCGGACGGGCGGTGGCGACCCGTCAACGGTGACGGGCGCGGGCGTCCTCGTACGCATCGGCCACCTGTGCGGCCACGTGAGCCCAGTCGTAGGCGGCGACCGTCGCCCGCCCGTCGTCGGCCATGGCCCGACGCAGCGCCGGGTTGTCGAGCAGGGCGCCGATGGCCGTCGCGAGCGCCGCCGGATCCCCCGGCGGCACGAGCCGACCCTGGCGCCCGTCGCTGGCCACCGAGCGGTAGCCCGGCAGGTCGGAGGCGACCAGCGGCGCGCCCGCGGCCATGGCCTCGAGCAGCACGATCCCGAACGACTCGCCACCGAGCGCCGGGAACACCGCGAGGTCACAGGTCGCGTAGTACCGGGGGAGGTCCTCGGCGCTCACGCGTCCGAGGAAGGTGACGTCCGAACGCAGCCCGTTCGGCAGCAGGGACGCGCACCGTTGCCGTTCGGGACCGTCGCCGACCACCAACAGGCGCAGCTCGGGACGGTCGGTCTTGAGCCGGGTGAACGCGCGGACGAGCGGTTCGAGCCCCTTGCGCCGTTCGAGGCGGCCGACGAACAGCAGCGTCGGACGGGCCGGGTCGCGCAGCTCGTCGAACGGGACCGCTCCCGCGAACCGGGCGACGTCGACGCCGTTCGGGATCAGCCGGAACGAGGTCGGGGGCACCCCGAGCGCCGCGGCGTGGAAGCCCGCGGCGGCCTCGCTGACGGCGAGGCGGATGGCGACACCGTCCACGACGCGCCGTGCCACGGGTCGGACCGTCCGGTACAGCCGGGCGGCGTCGGACCAGGCGTGGAAGGTCGCGACGACCGGCGCCACCCGGGACGTCGTCGCGGCGAGGCCCGTCCACGGGACGAACGGCTCGTGGACGTGGATGACGTCCGGACGGACGCGCGCGATCGCGCCGCGGGTCGCTCGCACGGCGCGCGGGTCCAGCGCGATGGGCGCGACCGAGCCGTTGAACGGGACCGCGACGGGACGTCCCACCTCCACCGTCCCCGCGGCGCTGCCCCCCGACCCGGGTCCGATGACCACCACCTCGTGGTCGAGGTCACCGAGGGCGACGGCGAGCGCCTCCACGTGGGCCTGGACGCCGCCAGGCACGTCGAGCGCGTACGGGGAGACCAGCGCGACCCTCACGTGGCCGGTCCACCGCCGGCGGCCCGGCGCTCCGCCCACTCCTGACGGGCGAGGGCGCGCCAGTCCTCGCCGCGACGCCACGCGGCGACGACGGCGTGGTCCGGTTCGCGGTCGGCGAGCCAGTTGCGCACGAACACGTGCCACTGGTCCGGGTAGCGGCCGATCAGCTGCTCGAGCTCCCGAGCGACGGCCTGGGTGCCGTCGTAGAGGTCGAGCTCGGCGATCTCGATCGGGGCGTGGACGACGCCGTGGAAGCCGTCGGAGCCCCGGGTGAGGAACGCCCCGATGCAGACCGGACGGCCGGTCCGGCGCGCCAACGCGGCGGTCCCCGGTGGCAGCCGGCACGGCTCGCCGAAGAACTCGACGATGGGTCCCTTGCGGGTGAGGTCCCGGTCGGCGAGCAGGGTGGCCAGCGCCCCGTCCTGCCGCACGCGCTGCTCGAGGCGGTCGAGCATGTCGCCGCCGCGGACGAGCGGGATCACGTCGATCCCGGCGTGGCGGCGCAGCTCCACGAACCGCTCGAACAGCCGGCGCGGCTCCACCACCTCGGCGACCACGACCATGCCCCAGCGACGTTGGGAGGTGAAGAACGCCCCGACGTCCCACGACCCGAGGTGACCGGTGGCGAAGATGCCGCCCTGACCCGAGTCCCGGAACGCGTCGACGTGGTGGAGGCCCTCGGCGGTCGACGCCGCGACCACCGCGGCGCCGTCCATCGTGTGCAGCCGGAAGCTGTCGAGCCAGTAGCGCGCGTACCCGACGTAGGCGTCGCGGACGAGCGCGTCGAGGTCGCGTTCGGACAGCTCGCCGCGGGTCACCCGGTCGAGGTTGGCGCGCACCTGGGTGCGCTGCTCGGGCGAGGCGAAGCGGTGCCACTGGTGACCGATGCGGCGGGGCAACCTCGCGGCCAGCGGGTCGGGCAGGCGAGCGGCCGCCTCCCAGACGGAGCGGTACTGCCAGTAGACCGCCCGCTGCCCCACGGTCTCGGGCGGCGGAGGCGGCAGCTCGTCGAGGGAGGCTGCGCGCCTCACCTGGTCCGCTCCGCGTCGTTGCCGCCGGCGACCCGGTCGCGCACGGCGAGCTCGTCGAGGGCGCCGTCGAAGTTGCGTTCGCCGTAGAACCGACGGGCCGCCGCCTTGAAGGCGCGGCTCCAGGCGCGGTCCTGCACGGTCAGGGCGATGATCTCCTCGGGCAGGTCACGGTCGATCTGGCACCACACGTGGTGGATCCGTTGGACGACGGTGACCACCGACCCGACCGCGAGGATCCACAGGACCGGCTCGAGCAGCCACCGGTGGAACAGCAGCGCGATGATGAGCAGGACCGCACGTTCGGCCCGTTCGAGGATGCCGACCGTGCAGACCAGGTCGATCGACTCGGCCTTGGCCCGGACGTAGGAGGTCACCTCGGCGCCCACGAGCGCGGCGACGGTGAGGAAGAACACGCGGGGCTGGTCGGCGACCCACCAGGCGACGCCGGCCAGGATCAGACCGTCGGAGATGCGGTCGCTGACCGAGTCGTAGAACCCGCCGAACGGGGT
>CAYSTY010000235.1:0-4244 GCA_964433685.1 uncultured Actinomycetota bacterium
CGCTCGCGCTCGCGAGCCTGCTCCTCGTCGCGGCGGTCATCCCGCTGCTGACGCGCGCGCTCGGCCGCGACGCCGGATGGCTCGTCGGCGCGGCCTTCGCCGGCGTGCTCGGGCTGCTGCTGCCCGGCGTCGATGCCGTGCTCCACGGTGAGGCGGCGACCTGGTCGGCGACGTGGGTGCCGGACCTGTTCGGGGCCGGCATCGACGCGCGCATCGCGCTGCGCCTGGACGGGCTCGCGCTGTTGTTCGCCGTCCTCGTCCTCGGCATCGGAGCGCTCGTCCTGGCCTACACGGCGAGGTACAGCGCTGCCGGGGAACGGGACACACGGACCCTCGTGCTGCTCACGGTGTTCGCGGCGGCCATGCTCACGCTCGTGCTCGCCGACGACGTCGTGCTGCTCTACGTCGGCTGGGAGCTGACGAGCGTCGTCTCCTTCCTGCTCATCGCCGGGGACGGGGTCGCCGGCTCCACCCCCGCACGCCGCGCGTTCGTGGTCACCGCCGCCGGCGGACTGTGCCTGCTCGGCGCGCTCACCCTCCTCGCCGGTGCAGCGGGCACCACCTCGCTCAGCGGCATCCTCGCGTCCCCCGAGGTCGCCGGTTCACCGGTCCTGCCCGCCGTGGGTGTCCTGCTGCTGTTGGCCGTCGGCACCAAGTCGGCGCTGATCCCGTTCGGGTTCTGGCTGCGCGGCGCGATGGTGGCGCCGACCCCGATCTCCACCTACCTGCACGCCGCCACGATGGTGAAGGCCGGCATCTACCTGCTGGCGCGCACGACCCCCGTGACCGTCGAGCTCGACTGGTGGCTGCCGGTGGTGGTCACCCTCGGACTGGCCACGACGGTGCTCGGTGGCATCCAGGCGCTGCGCGCGGTCGACCTCAAGGCGCTGCTCGCCGGGTCGACCGTCAGCCAGCTCGGGTTCATCGCGGCGACGCTGGCCGTCGGCACCGACGAGGCGCTGGTCGCGGGCCTGCTCCACACCCTCGCCCACGCGGCGTTCAAGGCGTCGCTGTTCACCGTCACCGGCGTCATCGATCACGAGACCGGTACCCGTGACCTGCGCGAGCTCGGCGGTCTGCGCCACACCATGCCGATCACCACGGTCGTCGCCTGTCTCGCCGGACTGTCCATGGCGGGTGCGCCACCCTTCCTCGGCTTCGTCTCCAAGGAGGCCGTGCTCGCCAGCTTCCTCGAGGTCTCGCCGCTGCTGCTGGTCCTGGTCACCGCCGCGGCCGTGCTGACGGCGGCCTACACCCTCCGGTTCGTCATCGGCGCCTTCTTCGGGCCCCGCCCCGGTCGGGGGCACGAGGCGCCCGCCGGCTTCCTGTTCGCCCCCGCGGCGGTGGCCCTGGTCGGCCTCGTCGGCGGGCTCGTGCTCGGCCCACTCGACGCCCTCATCGGTGCCGCCGCGTCCGACGCCGGCGCGTACGCCGAACGGCTCCACCCCCACCTCGCCCTCTGGCACGGGGTCGCTCCACCGCTGTTCGCCTCGGGTGCCGCGCTGCTCGGCGGCTTGATCGCCTGGCGTCTGGTGGGACGCGGCGAACGGCCCTTCGAGCCCGGACCCCTCGACGGACCCGGCGTGTTCGACCGGGTCAACACCCGGATCCTGGCGACCGGCGGCGCCGTCGCCCGTCCGTTCGTGTCGCTGCGCCCCACCTCGCAGCTGGTGTGGATCCTCGGCACGGTCCTCGCGACCTTGCTCGCGGTCATCGCCACCGGTGACCTGACCGCCGAGCGCCCCGGCGTCGGCGCCGCCGCGGAGTGGGGCATCGTCGCCGTGATCGCCGTGGCGCTCGTGGTGATGTCACGGACCTCGTCGCGCCTCGGGACGGTCGGGCTGATCGGCGGCGTCGGGTTCATGATCACCGGCGTCTTCGTCCTCCGGCACGCCCCGGACCTGGCCATCACCCAGCTGCTGGTCGAAGCGCTCACCGTGGTGCTGATCGTGCTGGTCTTCCGCGGCCTGCCCGAGGAGTTCCTGACCCCGACGCGGCGCCGCAGCGTGCTCACCGGCATCGCGGCCGTCGCCTCCGGGTTGACCGTGATGGCCGTCGCGACCCTGCTGCTCGGTCCCCGACCCGAGTCGCCGCTCAGCCGCTACTACCTCGAACGTGCGCAGGAGGAGACCGGCGGCGCGAACGTGGTCAACACCATCCTGGTCGACTTCCGCGGACTGGACACGATGGGCGAGATCACCGTCCTCGCCGTCGCCTGCATCGGGGTCTACGTCGTCACCCGCCGCCGTCGGCACGGCCGCCGCCCGGTGCGTCCGAGCGCCCCGTCACCACGCGAGGACCGGGAGGTGCGACCGTGACCAGCCCCATCCTGCGTCTGACCACGCGGCTGTTGGTCACGCCGCTGCTGGTCCTCGGCGTCTACCTGCTCTGGCGGGGGCACAACTCCCCGGGCGGCGGGTTCATCGCGGCGCTGGTGTTCGGCGTGGCCCTGTGCCTGCGCGGGCTGACCGACCCGCCCGACCGCCCGCTGCGCTTCCCGCCGGCGGGGCTGCTGCTCGGGATCGGGTTGCTGCTCGCGCTCGGCGCCGTGGTCGCTCCCCTGATGTTCGGCGACCCGTTGATGACCGCGTACGACACCCACGTGTACCCGTTCGGGCTGGACGTCCACCTGACCACGTCGCTGGTGTTCGACTCCGGTGTCGCGTTCATCGTCGTCGGTCTCCTGCGCGGGATGCTCGACGCGCTCGAGTTCCCCGACGGTGGCGGCCCCACCGTCGTGCCCGACGACGACCGGGTCGACGACGACCCACTGGACGTCGCCCTCGGGGTCCCCCTCACCGACCCGGAGGTCGACGCGTGAGCGCCATCGTCCTGGTGGGCATCCTCGTGACCGCCGGCGTCTGGTTCGTCGGTTCGCCCGGTCGGGTCCGCACCGTCCTCGGCTTCGTGCTGCTCAGCCACGCGGTCAACGTCCTGCTGCTGTTGACCTCCACCGGCGACGGCACGAACGCCGCGTTCATCGGTCTGCCGGACGCCGTCGACCCGGTGCCGCAAGCGTTCGTGCTGACCGCCATCGTCATCAGCTTCGGCGTCACCGCCCTCATGCTCGCCCTGGCCGCGTCCCTGCGGCGCGACGAGGCCGACGGCGCGTTCCCCGATCACGCCGGGCCGGGCGCGGGCCCCGACGGTGAGGAAGCCGACGAGGTCGACGAGGTCGCGACCGGCACGACACGTGACCGGTCCGCCCAGGGAGGTCGCGCGTGAGCACCCTCGTCACCCTCCCCGTCGTGGTCCCGCTGCTCGCGGCCGGGCTCGGCCTGCTCACCATCCGGCACCGACGGATCCAGCGCACCCTGTCGTGGCTGTCGGCGGCCGTCGTCCTCACCACCGGCGCAGGGTTGTGCGTGCAGACCCTCGGCGACGGACCGGTCGCCACCCAGGTCGGGGGCTTCCCCGGCGGCGTGGCCATCGCCCTCGTCGCCGACGGCTGGACCGCGCTGCTGGTGACCGTCACCGGTGTCGTCTACCTCGCCGCGCTCCTCTTCGCCTGGGCCGCCGGTGACGACCGCAACCCCGCGTTCCACCCGCTGGTGCAGGTCCTGCTCGCCGGGATCGGGCTGGCGTTCACCACCGGCGACCTGTTCAACCTCTTCGTCGCCTTCGAGGTCATGCTCATCGCCTCGTACGTGCTGTGCTCGCTCGGCAGCGGCGCCGAGGGCCGTCGCGCGACCTTCACCTACATCGCGGTCAACCTCGCGGCCTCGATGTGCCTGCTGGTCGGTGCGGGGGTCGTCTACGGCGTCCTCGGGTCGGTCAACCTCGGCGTCCTGCACGGCGTGGTCGCCCAGGCGCCGGGCGCGACCCTCGCCTTGTCGTTCCCGCTGCTCGCCTTCGCCATCAAGGCCGGCCTCGTCCCGGTCAACGGCTGGGTCGGCGTCGCCTACACCCGCATCTCGCCGGCGGTCGCAGCGCTGTTCTCCGGGCTGCTCACCAAGGTCGGCATCTACGCGCTCTACCGCGTCGTGACGCTGCTGTTCCCCGACCGTCCCGGCATCGGGGTCCTCTTCGGTGTCGTCGCCGCCTCGACCATGGTGGTCGGCGTGCTGCAGGCCGTCGGGCAGGGCGGGATGCGCCGCATCCTGTCGTTCCACATCACCTCGCAGGTCGGCTACATGGTGATGGGGCTCGCGCTCGGCGGTGTCGCCGGCCTCGCCGGTGGCATCGCCTACACCGTCCACCACATCGTGGTGAAGACCGCGCTGTTCCTGACCGCTGGTGCCGTC
>CAYSTY010000236.1:0-4223 GCA_964433685.1 uncultured Actinomycetota bacterium
GTCACGTCCGCCGATCACGGTGGAGAACCGGATCGCGACGTCGGTCCTCTTGCCCTCCTCCTGGAACAGCTTGGCGCGGGTGTAGGTGGATGCCGGCTCGTCGCCGATCCTGCCGGTCGCCTCGAACTCGCCGTAGGCGACGAAACCGCGGGCGTGGACGACGCGTTCGGGGATCCGTTCGCGGTCGAAGTGGCTGATCTTCTCGAGGAACTCGTAGTTCTCGAGCGTCGCCGGTCCGCGGTTGCCCACCGTGCGGGTCGCCTGGTTGTCGACGATCGGGTGTCCCTGACGGTTCGTCAGGGTCCGGTCGCCCGGGACGGGAGGTTGGGGTGTGGACATCTGCCAGCTCCTACGGATCCGGTGGCACGCACGGTTGATGCCGACCGTAGGCAGCGTCCACGTCGTCGGCCAGTCCCGGCCCACCGGTGGACGACCGTGGCCGCTCGGGCGACCTACCGGGTCGACCTACCGGCCGACGTCGACGGGCTCGGTGGGGGGACCGTCGGTCAGCAGCCGGTCGAGGTGGGCGGCCAGGGCCAACGGCGCCACCACCTCGTCGGTCGCGCGCAGTTCGGGTCGCGTCCACCACCTCGCCGCGACCAGCCCCGGGTCGTCGAGCGGCGCGGTGACCTCGTCGTACCGGTCGACGCGGACCAGGAACCAGCGCTCGGTCTGGGTCAGGTGCACCCCCGCGAAGGTGAACGTGACCCGCCGCGACCACACCCACGGGCCCACCTCGGCGACGAGGTCGAGCTCCTCGGTCAGTTCGCGGGCCGCCGCGTCGGCGTGGGTCTCACCCGGTCGGAGGCCACCGCCCGGTGCGGTCCACACCGTCCGCGTCGCCGAGGCCCGGTGGGCGACGAGCAGCACCCGGTCGCGGTCGTCGAGCAGCAGCACCCGCGCGGCGTCGCGTTCGAGCGGTCGCTCGGCGGTGCCGACGTCGGACGGTTCGGCCGGCAGACGCGGGTGGGGCGGCACGACCCGTGAGGCCACGATCGCGGCCGCGTCCACCAGCGCCAGCTGCCCGTCGCGGTCGATCAGCGCGAGCACCCCGCCCTCGTAGCCGAGCAGGCGTCCGACGACGTCGGTCGGTCGTGGCTGGGTGCCGGGCCCGTCCGCGACGAGGTGGCGGATCGACACCCGCTGGCCGACCTCGGCGGGCGTGACGCGGTGGACCGCACGTGCCTGCAGCCGGCGGCCCGTGGGCGGACCCGCGTCGGTCACCGCGCACCACCCACGACGACGGGCGCGAAGCGGAGGGACACGCCGTACGTGCTGCGGAACAGGCGCGCCACCCGCTCGAGTTCGAGCGGCGCCGCGGGCACGTCGTGACCGATCGAGGCGACCGTGACCACATCGCCGTCGACCACGATCCGAGCGTCGTGGACGGCCCGGTCCCGGGTGCGGTCGAGCTGGTCGGCCAGCTGCAGCAGCGGCAGCAGCCGCCGTGTGCGGTCCTGGTCCGCGGCTGACAGCGACGCGAACGGGGCGAAGCCCTGGTCGATCCCGCGTGACCGGTGCGAGCGGACGAGGGTGGCCAGCACCGCCGTCTCCGCCGGGGCGAACCCGCGCAGCTCCGCGTTGGCGATCAGGTAGGCGCCGTGCACGGGGTGGCGGCGCAACGCGAGGGTCTCGCCGACGTCGTGCAGCCGGGCCGCGTGCCCGAGCAGCTCGCGGTCACGTTCCCCGAGGTCGTGCACCGCGGCGAGCCCGTCGAAGACCTCGAGCGCCAATCCGGCGACGTGGTCGAGGTGGGCGTCGTCGGTCGGGAAGGAGCGTCGGAGGCGGGCGATCTCGGCGCGGCGCAGCTCGTCCGCCGTCGGTGGGGCGCTCACCCCGTTCGCGTCCAGCAGGATCCCCTCCCGAAGGCCCCAGTCGCTGATGGTGACCTCCCCGATCCCGAGCGCGTCCAGCGCGACGGTGAGGATGACCGCGGCGAGGTGGAGGTGGTCGGCGCGCCGTTCCTTCATCCCCGGCAGCGCGGTCCGCGCGTCGAGGTCGAGGCTCACCAGCTCGTCACGGACGCGCGCGAGCTCAGCGGTCCCCAGCGCGAGCTGGTTGAGCGAGGCAGGCAGCCACAGCGCCTCCTCCGCGGCGACGACGCGGGCGAGGGCGCGGACCGTCCCGCCGACGGCCACGGTCGTGCGCACGCCAGCGGCGGCGATGGAGGCCAGGTGCGGGGCGAGGTGTTCGGCGACGCGGTCGCGGAGCGCTGCCACCTCGCGGCGACGCGGCGGGTCCCGATCGACCAACGTCGACAGTCGGGACACCCCGAGGGGCAGCGAGGTCGACCAGGTCACCTCCGCGCCGGTGCCGACGGTGAGCTCGAGCGACCCGCCCCCGAGGTCGAGGACGAGCACCGGTTCGTCGCGCAGCGCGACGCCGGCGCGGACGCCGAGGTAGCCGAGGCGGGCTTCGTCCGCACCCGACAGCACGCGGACCGGCGTCCCGGCCGCCTCCGACAGCCGTTCGAGCACCGCCGCGCCGTCCTCGGCGTCGCGCAGCGCCGCGGTGGCGACCGCGAGGTGCTGCTGCGACCCGCTGCGCCGCGCCAGCGCGGACAGGTGCGCGACGGTGGTCGTGGCGCGCTGGACGTGGCTCTCGGGGATGGTGCCGTGCTGGGCCACGACCCGTCCGAGGTGCAGCATCTCACGCTGACGCTCGACCGGGACCAGGCAGGTGCCGTCGAGCTCGGCCACCAGCACGTGGAAGGAGTTGGACCCGAGGTCCAGGACGGAGCAGCGCACGGATCCTCGTCGCACCGGAGACGACGGCGAGCCTAACGGTGCGCGTCGCCACCCCCGGGCCGACCGTCTGGCGGGGGCAGGTAGGTCGCGACGGGGTCGTCGAGCGTCCCGTCGAGCACCCACGTGCTCGCCTTCTGCCACCGGACCTCGTCGACGCCGAGCGGCACGCCCTGGTCGGCGAGGTGGCCCACCACCGAGCCGATGACGTCACCGTGGCTGCAGAGCACGACGTCCCCACCGAGCTGCTCGCCGCGGCGGCGCTGCTGGCGCAGGAAGCGGTCGACGACGTCGAGCGGGGTGTCCTCGGCGAGCTCGTCGTGCTCCTCGACCGCCACTCCGGTGGCGGCCGCCAGCGGTTCGACGCTCTGCAGGCAGCGGGTGTAGGGCGACGAGCACACGGCCACGATGGAGAAGTCCGCGAGCGTCTCGACCAGGTCGAGCGACTGGCGTAGGCCCGTGGTCGAGATGGGTCGCCGGCGGTCGTCACCGTCCCAACGGGCGCGTTCCCCCGCGTGGACGTGGCGCAGCAGCAGCAGGCTCATCGGCTCCCCCCGGCTCGTTCGCGCGCCAGCTCCTGGAGCGCGAGGTGGGTCTCGACCCCACGGGTGGTGGCCACCTGGGTCCACACCGCGTCGGGGCCGAGCTCCCACGCCAGCGTGTCGTCGGCGAGGTTCACCTCGAGCACCTCCTCGAGCCGTGCCTGGAGCCGTGGGTCGTGGACCGGTACCACCGCCTCGACGCGGCGCCGCAGGTTGCGGTTCATCCAGTCCGCGGAGCCGATGAGGTAGTCGTACCCACGGGCCTGCGAACCGAAGCGGAAGATGCGCGAGTGTTCGAGGTAGCGGCCGACGATCGAGCGCACGCGGATGTTCTCCGACGTGCCGGGCACCCCCGGCAGCAGCGCGCAGATCCCCCGCACGATCAGGTCGATCCGCGTACCACGGGAGGACGCGTCGTAGAGCGCGTCGATGACCTCGGGGTCGACCAGCGCGTTCATCTTGGCGACGATCCGGCCGTCCGGAGCGGCCGCCTCGCGTTCGATCAGCTCGAGCACCCGGGGCAGGAGCGTGGTCGGGGCGACCAGCAGCTGGCGGTAGTCGGATTGGCGTGAGTAGCCGGTCAGCACGTTGAACAGGTCGCTGAGGTCGGCGCCGATGTCCTCGTCGGCGGTGAGCAGACCGAGGTCCTCGTAGTGGCGGGCGGTGCGTTCGTTGTAGTTGCCGGTCCCGATGTGGGCGTAGCGCCGGACCCGCCCCTCCTCGCTGCGGACCACCAGGGAGATCTTGGTGTGGGTCTTGTAGCCCACCACCCCGTAGGCGACGTGGACGCCCGCCTCCTCGAGGACGCGGGCCCACTCGATGTTGGCCTCCTCGTCGAACCTCGCCTTCAGCTCGATGAGCGCGACCACCTGCTTGCCCTCCTCGGCGGCGGTCAGCAGCGCGCGGACGATCGGGCTGTCGGGACCCGAGGTGCAGG
>CAYSTY010000237.1:0-4222 GCA_964433685.1 uncultured Actinomycetota bacterium
GCACCAGCAGCGCCGAGGGGGAGGGGATGACCGCCGTGCGCGGTCAGCCCTGCCGCACCTCGTCGCTGACCCGATGAGCCCCGACGCCGTCAGCCGACCGGCACGAGCTTCATCCGCACGTCGACCGCCACGACCCCGCTGCCGTCCTCGCGGACGAACACCGGGTTGAGGTCGAGCTCGGCGACCTCGGGGACGTCCTCCACCATCGCGTTGATGCGGAACAGCAGGTCGCGCAACGCGCCCACGTCGGCGGGCGGGGACCCGCGGTAGCCGCGCAGCAGTGGCGCCATCCGCAGGTCGGTGAGCATCTCGTCGACGTCGCGGTCGGTCAGCGGCGTGATGCGCACGCTGACGTCGCGGAGCAGCTCGACGAGGGTGCCGCCCATGCCGGTCAGGATGATGGGACCGAACGAGGGGTCGTGGGTGACGCCCACCACCATCTCGACCCCGTCGCCGACCATCTCCTGGACGAGGTAGCTGTCGGCGTGCTGCTCCATCCCCGCCTCGATCAGGGCGGTGCGGATGGACTCGACGGCCGCGCGGGCCGCGTCGGGTGTGGACAGCCCGAGCTTGACGCCACCGACGTCGGCCTTGTGGATCGCGGCCGCGACCTTCACCGCGACGGGACGGCCGAACTCCTCCTGCGCCGCGGCGGCCTCGTCGGCGGTCGCCACGACCCGGGAACGGGCCAACGGGACGCCGTAGGCCGACAGCAGCCCCTCGGCCTCCTCGGACGACAGCCAGCGGCCCTCACCGGACGGGGTCGCCGCGGTGTCCCCGGTGACCTCGCCGGCTGTGCGGGCGTGGGACGTGCCGATCGCCCGCTGCCCGTCGGTGCCGGTCGAGCTCAACGCGGCGTCGACGATCCGACGAGCCTGGTCGCGGTCGAGGTCGTCGGGCTCCACCGGGTGGCCGAGGGGCCGGCGCCGCCACGCGGCGTAGCGGGCGATGCGGCCCATCGCGCGGGCCGCGGACTCGGGGAAGGCGAACGAGGGGATGTTGGCCTCGGCGAGCTCGGGGGTGATGCCCTCCGCCGACATGAAGACGCTGACGATCGGGACGTCCTCGGGGACCTTGGCCTTCGCCTCGACCAGGGCCCGGGCGACCTCGTCGGTCTCGGTGGTGCCGGTCGGGATGAAGATCACGAACACCAGGTCGATCTCGTCGGCGTTGCCGAGCACCTCGATCGAGCGGCCGTACGAGTCGGGGGAAGCGCTGGCGATCATGTCGACCGGGTTGCCGATGCCGGCCTCGGCGGGCAGGAACTCGCGCAGCTGCTCGACGGTGCGGTCCGACAGCGGGGGGACGGTCAGCCCGTTGGACTCGAGCGCGTCGGCGGCCAGGATCCCGGGGCCGCCGGCGTTGGTCAGCACCGCGACCTTGTCGCCCGACGGCAGCCCCTGGCTGGCGAGCAGCGTGGCGACCTCGAACATCTCCTCGAGGGTGTCGGTGCGGATCACGCCGGTCTGCCGGAACAGCGCGTCGACCGCGGTGTCGCCGGAGCTGATCGCGGCGGTGTGGCTGGACGCGGCGCGGACACCCGCGGTCGTGCGGCCGGACTTGACCGCGACGATCGGCTTCTTGCGCGACACGCGGCGGGCGATGCGGGAGAACTTGCGCGGGTTCCCGAACGACTCGAGGTACATCAGGATGACGTCGGTGTCCTCGTCGTCCTCCCAGAACTGCAGCAGGTCGTTCCCGGAGATGTCGGCCTTGTTGCCCACCGACACGAAGGTGGAGATCCCGAGCCCGAGCGCCTGGACGTGGTCGAGGACGGCGAGGCCGAGCGCCCCGGACTGCGACGACATCGACACCCGCCCCTGGCCGGGGAAGGTCTGGGAGAAGGTGCCGTTCATGCGCACGGTGTCGTTGCCGTTGAGCAGGCCCATGCAGTTGGGACCGATGATGCGCAGCCCGTGGCCGCGGGCGCGTTCCATCAGGTCGGCCTGGAGCTGTTCGCCGGCCTCGTCGACCTCGGAGAACCCGGCGGAGATGACGCAGACGGCCTTGACGCCGAGCTCGCCGGCCTCGTCGATCACGTCGTTGACCAGACGCGACGGGACGCACACGAACACCAGGTCGGGGACCTCGGGCAGCTCCCGCAGCGAGGCGTACGCAGCGACCGACTGCACGTACGGCGCGTTCGGGTTGACCGGGTAGACCACGCCCTCGAACCCGCCCTGCAGGATGTTGTCGAAGACCAGCCCGCCGATGGCGAGCTTGTTCCTCGATGCGCCGACGACCGCGACCCGTTCGGGACGGAAGAAGCGGTCGAGCGCGGCCTGGGCGGCCTCCTTCTCCGACCCGGCGACCACGTCGAGGAAGCGCTCGGTGAACGCGAGCTCGAGGTCGGAACGGACCACGCCCCCGAAGTCGCGGTCGGAGCTGTACTCGAGCCCGAGTTCGCGGACCAGGTTCAGCATCCGGGTGTTGTCCGACAGGATGTCGCCGGTCAGGGTCCGGACACCGGCGTCCGCGGCGGCCTGCGCGACGTGGCGGACCAGGGCCGTCCCGATGCCGCGACCCTGTTCGGCGTCCTCGATGAGGGCGGCGAACTCGGCGTGGCCGGGCTGGTCGGGGTCACGTTCGTACCGCGCCACGCCGATGATCCGCTCCGCCTCGCCGCGTCCGCGGGTCGCCACGATGCCGAACTGCAGCTTCGGGTCGAGGTCGGTGAAGCGGTGGACGTTGTCGGCGTTGAGGTCGAAGGTGCCGAGGAAACGGGCACGCCGGGACTCCACGCTCGTGCGCGCCCACATCCCGAGGAGACGGTCCTTGTCGTCCGGGGTGATCGCCCGGATCAGCACCGTGGTGCCGTCGGGGAGCACGTGGTCGTGACGGGGGTCGTCCATCGGTTCCTCTTCGGGTGGAGACACGGGGTGGGTCAGAGGCCTAGCAGCTACGTCGGCGGCGTGTCGCCAGCGCACCGGCTGTGCGGCCCTGTGATGCAAGCCGGACGGCCCCTTCCGCGCGACCGTCCGACGGGGCAGGATGGCGAGGCAGTCGAAGCCGGCAGACCCTGGCCGGCGGAGAGGAGCACCGGTGTCGGACCTCGACCCGCGCACGGCCGCGCTCGAAGCCCAGCTCGACCGCCTCGACGACGCGGCGACGACCGACGACCCGGGCGGCGCCGACGCCGCCGCCGTCCCCGACCGGGGCACGTTCGACGAGCGCACCGACGGGTACGGGTTCCACGTCGACGAGGACCCCGACCGCGTCATCGATCCGCTCGAGGACGACGTCGAGGTGCACGAGGGGCTCGCCGACGTCGACGTCGTGGACGAGCTGGTGGCCGCCTTCAACGCCCGCGACCTCGAGGACCTGCTCGAGCTCGTCGCCACCGACGGCGAGGCGCCGGGGCTGCTCGGCTACGACCGCGCCAACCTGCCCGAAGCGGTCGTCGACCTGTGGAACCGCCGTCCGACGGTCGTGGTCACCCGCGGGGAGCTCGCGTCCGACGGGGGCGCGTGCGGTGTGCTGTGGGAGCACGACGGCACCGCCTGGTGGCGCATCGCGGTGGTGTCGGTCGACGACATCCGCGACGGGCGGGTCGGGGTGCTCGAGTTCGCCGACGACCCCGATCTGGTCGACCAGGTGACCACCGAGACCCCCGACGAGGAGCTCGTGGAGGGCGCCCGGTGGCAGGAGTGGGACGAGGGCAGCGACTGACCGCCCCTGCGCGTCAGCCGCGGCGGGGGATGCGCTCCTCGGGCGGCCGGCCCTGCAGCTCGTCCCAGGAGGGGCGCGGCAGCTTGAACACCTCGCCGAGGGTGGCGTACCCGGTGCCGGCGAGCCGGCAGACCGGGTCGAGCAGCGTCGGATCCACCCGGCCGTCCCGCCACACCTGCGCCGCGACGTGGATGTGCACCACCTCGCCGACCACGAGGTTGCCGTTGCCGAGCGGGAGCTCGTGCACGACCCGGCACTCGAGGTGGGCCTTGGCGGCGGCGACCCGCGGGGCGGCGACCACGGCGGCAGGCGCTGCCTCGATACCGAACCAGGTGAACTCGTCCTCACCGGGGGGCAGGTCCGCCGCGGTGGCGTTCATCGGTTCCACCACGTCCTGGGTCACGAGGTTGACCACGAACTCACCGCTGGCCCGCACGTTGCGCAACGTGTCCTTCTCGCCGGTGGAGCTGAACACCACGTGCGGCGGGTCGTTGCTGACCACGTTGAAGTACGAGTGCGGTGCGACGTTGCGGACCCCGTCCTCGCCGAGCGT
>CAYSTY010000238.1:0-4201 GCA_964433685.1 uncultured Actinomycetota bacterium
TCTTCATCATCCCGATCATCGAGAAGATGGTGAAGGTCAACCTGCAGACGGTGACGATGGACATCCCGCCGCAGGACGTGATCACCAAGGACAACATCACCGTGCGGGTCAACGCGGTGACCTACTTCAACGTCATCGAGCCGGTCGCCGCGGTCGTCAACGTGCAGAACTACCTGTACGCGACCTCGCAGGTGGCCCAGACCACGCTGCGTTCCATCCTCGGTCAGGTCGAGCTCGACGAGCTGCTGATCAACCGCGACGAGATCAACGACCGGCTGCAGGCGATCATCGACGACCTGACCAACCCGTGGGGGGTGAAGGTCACCCTCGTCGAGGTCAAGGACGTCGAGCTGCCCGAGTCGATGCGGCGGGCGATGGCCCGACAGGCCGAGGCCGAGCGGGACCGACGCGCGAAGATCATCCACGCCGAAGGTGAGTTCGAGGCTGCCAAGCGGCTCGCGGAGGCCGCCGCGGTGATGGCGACCGAGCCAGGCGCGATGCAGCTGCGGCTGCTGTCGACCCTGGCCGACGTGACCGAGGAGAAGAGCTCGACGCTGGTCTTCCCGGTGCCGATCGAGCTCCTGCGTTTCGTCGACCGCGCGGCGGGTGGTCGCTCGGCGGACGACGACGTGACGCCAGCGTCCTGGCGCGGCGACGCGGCCCGGTCCCACGACGAGCCGTGACCGTCCTCCACCGCGTGCTCGGCACCATCATCGTGGTGCTGTTCCTCGTCATCGTCCTCGCCGGGCTGACGCTGCGCGTGACCGGACGCCGGGAGACGCCCACGTTCGTGTGGGCGGTGCAGCACTGGACCGAGAACCTGCTGGTGGTGCAGACGCTGGTCGGGATCGTCCTGCTGCTGATGGGGCGCCGGGCGCTCGGCGCCGAGCTGCCGTGGTTCCACTACTTCTACGGCGCGCTGTTCCCGCTCATCGCCATCGTGGGCGGCCGTCTCGCCGGACTGCGCCGCGAGGGTGACCGCGAGTACGTGGGCCTCGCCTGGGGCGCGTTCATCGCCTTCGGGCTCACGCTCCGGGCTCTGCAGACCGGTTGTGGGGAGACCGTCGCCCTGCTGCGGTGCGTCGGCCTGTAGCGCGCACCTCCGGGAAGCTCCCGGGCCGCCGGGGCGTTGCTGCCCCCGCGAACCCTTCCCGCTCCCCCGAGGACGCTCCCGTGACCCGTCGTTTCGCCCTGACCTTCGATTACCTGTGCCCCTTCGCACGCAACGCCAACGAGCACGTCGTCGCGGCGTTGCAGGCCGGCGTCGACTGGGAGGTGACCTTCACGCCCTACTCGCTGGCGCAGGGACACGTCCCCGAAGGTGAGACGGACGTCTGGGACCGCGACGAGCCGTACGCCGAGTCGGGGATCCTCGCGCTCGCCGTCGGGCTGGTCGTCCGCGACGAGCACCCGGACGCCTTCCTCGGCGTCCACCGCGGTCTGTTCGCGGCACGCCACGACGCCGGGCTGGACATCAAGGACCCGGCCGCGCTGACGGACGTGCTGCGTGACGCCGGGCTCGACGCCGACGCGGTGCTGACGCAGGCGCGCAGCTCGGAGGTGCTCGAACAGCTGCGCAAGGAGCACGACGCCGGGGTCAACGACCACGAGGTGTGGGGCGTACCGACCTTCATCGCCGGGGACCGGGCCGTGTTCGTGCGGCTCATGGACCGTCCCGACGGCGACAGCGACCACGCCACGCGGTCGATCGAGCGGGTCCTCGACCTGGTCGAGGGCTTCCCGACGCTGCACGAGTTCAAGCAGACCGACCTGCCGATGTGACCTGCCGGCGCCCCGGACCGCGAGGGTCTCGGGGCGCGGGCCAGGCCGCGCCGGTCACTCGGCGTCGAGCAGCTCCTTGGCGCGGTCGACGTCGTCGCACACGATCACGAGCTTGCTGCCAGCGGCGATGTAGGCCTGTTCGATGTTGATGTCGGCCTCGGCCAGCGTCCGGGTCGCGCGGCCGAGGTGGCCGGGCTCGTCCGGGAGCGGCACCACGACCACGCGTCGCGCGGCCCGGACGTCGAACCCGCCGGCGCGCAGCACCTGTACGGCCTCGTCGGCCTGGTCGACCAGCAGGTGCACGATGCCCTTGCCCTGGCCGGTGAACGCGCTGATCGCCTCGATGTTGATGCCCGCCTCCCCGAGCGCTTCGCCGAGGTCGGCCACGACCCCCGGACGGTCCTCGGGGATGATCACCAGGTCCTTGCGCACGGGCAACGCTCCTCGTCGGTGGGCCGAGCTTAGGACGCGTCGCGCGGACCGCGCTGCGTGACCAGGCGCCGTTCGGCAGCGCAGGTCGCCGGAGCTACACTCACCGGCCGACCCGTCCGCGGGTCACCCTTCCGGGGTAGCTCAGTTGGCAGAGCGCTTGACTGTTAATCAGGATGTCGCCGGTTCGAGCCCGGCCCCCGGAGCTCACCGAAGCGACCGTCGCACCGGCGGTCGCTTCATCCGTTCCTGGTGCCCATCGTTCCGTAGCCGTACAACGCACGGATCAGACCCATCACCTGTCGGTGCACCGGTGTCGACGCGTAGCTGACGTGTGCGCACCCGTTGACGTGCTTGGTGTGACGGATCGAGCCGTTCGCCTCAGCCCGGTACGCCTTGCGGAACTGCGTGGCAGGGATGCCGGTGACCTCGCTCCAGAACGCGGTCGCGGCCTCCACGTCGAGCCCCTCGTGGAGGTAGAGCCGGACACGAAGGCGGTGTTCCTCCACCTCGAAGCACGTCCGCAGCCAGTGGCAGAAGAAGCCGACCAAGCCTGGATCGTTGTTCGCGAAGATGACCTCGCCGTCCCGTTTCGACCCGTCGCCGGCGTAGAGCCCGAGTCCTGCGATGAGCAGGTCACGGTCCGTGAGATCGCCGATGAGCTCACGACCCTGCGCGTCGGCTGCGGCGATCTGTTCGAGCTTGCGGCGCCGCATCGGGTGGTCGCTGCCACGTGGGCGGAGCCCCGTCCGGCGGCTCCGGCGAGCTCGGCGGTCGAACTCGACGTCCCGGGTCCACAGCGACACCGAACTCTTCGACACGCCGAGCTCCTCGGCGATCTCCGGCATGGTCCAGGCCTGCGCGCGGAGCTCACGGGCCCGGGCACGTTCCTCCAGCTTCCCGCGGTAGCCCACGGGTCGTCCTCTCCCGCCCCCACGGGATGCCGTGCCGGGTGGTCACGACGGCGATCACGCTACCCCGCCCCCGTGACACGGTTCGGCGGTGGCACGGTCGCCACCTCGATCAGCCGGGGGTGAGCACGAGCTTGCCGAACAGGTCGCCGTCGATCATCCGCGCGAACGCGTCCCGGGCGTCGCTCATCGCGTAGGTGTCGTCGATGAGGGGTCGGACACCGGTCGCATCGAGCATCGACACCAGACGCTCGAGCTCCTGCTTGGTGCCCATCGTGGACCCCACGACCTCGAGCTGGCGGTAGAAGACCCGGTTCAGGTCGGCCGGTGGGTTCGGTCCGCTGGTGGCACCGACCACGACGACGCGCCCGCCGGCGCGCAACGCCCGCAGGGAGTGCTTCCAGGTCGCCTCGCCGACCGATTCCAGCACCGCGTCGACCTTGTGGGGCAGACGTTCCCCCGAGGCGACGGCGAGGTGGGCGCCGAGCTCCTCGGCGCGCGCGAGCTTGTCCTCGTCCCGCGAGGTCACGGTGACGTGCAGCCCGGCGGCGCGGCCGAGCAGGATCAGCGCGGTCGCCACGCCACCGCCGGCGCCCTGGACCAGGATCCGCTCCCCCGGACGCAGGTCGCCCCGGGTGAACAGCATCCGGTAGGCCGTCAGCCACGCGACCGGCAGACAGGCGGCCTCCTCGAAGCTCAGGGACGCGGGCTTGTCGACGAGGTTGCGGGCCGGGACGGCGACCCGTTCGGCGAAGGTCCCGTCGTAGCGCTCGGAGAGGATGGAGAAGTCGCCGGCGAGCGTCTCGTCGTCGCCGTCCGGGGTGGCGACGACCGCGTGCACGATGACCTCGCGCCCGTCACCGGTCACCCCGGCCGCGTCGCAACCGATGATGATCGGCATGCGGTCCTCGCTGATGCCGACGCCACGGAGCGTCCACACGTCGTGGTGGTTGAGTCCGGCGGCACGGACCTCCACGATCTCCCACCCGTCGGGCGGCGACGGCTCGGGTCGGTCGCCGAGCACGAGCGCGGCGAGCGGGTCGTCCGGGGACGGGTGCGAGGCGGTGATGGCGAACATG
>CAYSTY010000239.1:0-4190 GCA_964433685.1 uncultured Actinomycetota bacterium
GTGCGACCTTCCACGTCCGGGGCATGCCGGTCGACGACTTCCCGGCGCTGCCCGAACCGGCCGAGGATGCACCGCAGGGCGTGGTCAAGGCCGACGCCTTCGCGCGTCTGGTGGCCCAGGTTGCGCGCGCGGCGTCCTCCGACGAGGCGCGTCCGGTCCTGACCGGCGTCCAGCTCGAGGCGGCCGACGGCAAGCTCACCGCCGCGGCGACCGACAGCTACCGCCTCGCGGTCCGGTCGCTGACCTGGGAGCAGGGCGTCGAGGGCACCTCGCTGGTGCCGGCCCGTGCGCTCCAGGAGGCGGCCAAGGCCGGTTCCGACGCCGGCGGTGCGGTCACCGTGGTGCTCGAGGCCGGGCAGGTGTCGTTCCTGTTCGGGGACCGGCGGCTGACCACCCGGCTGATCGAGGGCACGTTCCCGAACTACCGGGCGCTGTTGCCCGATGCCCACGAGACCTCGGTCGTGGTCGAGCGTGCCGCCCTCGTCGAAGCGCTCCAGCGCGTCGCCGTGGTCGCCATGGGGCAGGCCAACACCCCGATCAGCCTCACCTTCGGGGACGGGTCGGTGGACCTGCAGGCCGGCAGCCAGGAGGTCGGCGACGCCGCGGAGGCGCTGCCCGCCGAGATCGACGGCGAAGGGCTCACGATCGCGTTCAACCCGGCGTTCCTGCTCGCCGGGCTCGAGGCCACCGGGACCGACAGGATCCGGATCGAGCTGCGCGACGGGCTCAAGCCCGCGGTCCTGCGTCCCCACGTGCCCGCGGACGAGACCACCGACGACTTCACCTACCTGCTGATGCCGATGCGGGTCTCCTGACCGTCCCGCTCGGCCCTACCGTCGCGTCCGTGGCCGTCCCGCCCGTCGCGTCCGTCGCCGTCCCGAAAGCGCCCCGTTGCACCTGCGCCGCCTCGAACTGATCGACGTGCGCAGCTACGAGCGGGCGACGCTGGCCTTCGAGACCGGCGTCACCGTCCTCGTCGGACCGAACGCCCAGGGCAAGACCAACCTGCTCGAGGCGGTGCTGCGGGCGGCGACCGGCGGTTCGCACCGGGTCGCCTCGGACGCGCCGCTGGTCCGGGTCGGCGCCGAGCTCGGCGTCATCCGCTGCGAGGTCGTGACCGACGAGGGGCGGCGTCGCACCCTCGAGCTCGAGGTCGGGTCCGGGAGGCGCACGCGGACCAAGGTCGACGGGCAGGACGTCCGGCGGGCGGCCGAGGCGGCCGGGGTCCTGCGCGTGGTCCTGTTCGCCCCCGAGGACGTCGCCATCGTCCGCGGCGACCCGGGCGAACGCCGCCGCTTCCTCGACGACCTGCTCGCCCAGCGCCGACCCGCGTTCGCCGCCACCCGCGGCGAGTACGAGCGGGTGCTGCGCCAACGCAACCAGCTGCTCAAGCAGGCCCGCGGGCTGTCGGGCAGCGGTCGCGAGGCCGCGAACGCGACGCTGGAGGTGTGGACCGAGCAGCTCGTGACCCACGGCACGCAGCTGCTGGCGGCCAGGATCGCGGCGGTCCGTGCGCTGGCCGGACCGGTGGACGCCGCCTACCGCGACCTCGCCGACCGGCCGGAGACGGTCGGGCTGACCTACCGCTCCTCGGTCGGCGTCGCCGTCGACGGTCACGAACCGACCGACGACCGCATCCCCGACCCGGCCCCGTTGGCCGACGCGATGCGCGCCAGCCTCGCCGAGGTGGCCCGCGACGAACAGCAGCGCGGTCTGACCCTCGTCGGACCGCACCGCGACGAGCTCGAGCTGTCCATCGGGCCGCTCCCGGCGCGTGGGTACAGCTCGCACGGCGAAGCGTGGTCGCTGGCCCTGTCGCTCAAGCTCGCCACCGAGGCGGTGCTCGCCGAGGTCGGGGACCGACCGGTGGTGCTCCTCGACGACGTGTTCGCCGAGCTCGACGAGGTGCGGCGGGCCAAGCTCGCGGCCGCGTGCGCCGGGTTCGACCAGGTGCTGGTCACCGCCGCGGTCGAGGACGACGTCCCCCTCGCGGGCCAACGGGTCGACGTGCGCATCAGCGACGGGATCAGCTCCTTGTCGGTCCGCGGAGCGGCCGCGTGACCGGGCCCGGCGGGACCGCGTCGGGGGGCCGCGGGTCGGACCGTGGGTCGGGCCGCGGGTCGGGCCGCTGGAGCGACCGCAGCGATCGTGGCGGCGGCCGCGGCCAGCGTCGTCGCACGTCACCGGGTGACGCACCACCTCGCCGTGACCTGCCACCTCGTGACGACGTCACCAGCGAGGTGCGACGCGCCGGGGCCGAGGACCGCGACACCAACCTCTACGCGCGCAAGCGGGCGCAGAAGGCCCGCGCCCGCGCCGATCTGGACCGTCGTGCGTACGACCCGGCGCCGCCCGACCCCGACCAGGAGTGGACGATCCCCGACGACAACGAGTCGGGGCTCGCACGCACCCACGCGCCGTCGCCGGTCGGTGACACCCTGCGGCAGTTGCTCGACCGGCACGGCTGGGGGGAACGGCTGCAGGGCGCGACCGCGTCGCAGCGGTGGGAGGCGATCGTCGGTCCCGACCTCGCCGTGCGCTGCGAGCCGGTCCGGCTCGCAGGTGGCACCCTGGTCGTGCGCGCCGAGTCACAGGTCTGGGCCACCCAGCTGCGCTACATGCTCTCCCAGCTCGCGGCGAACGCCAACGAGGTCCTCGGACCGGGGCAGGTGCGCGAGATCCGCCTCGTGGTCGGACCGCTCGAAGGCCACGGTCTCGACGGCGACGAGCCGGTGTGACGCCGGTCCCGACCGGTGGGGCCACAGGGCCCTCGCACCCGCCACCGGCCACCCGCCACCCTCCCACCTCCGCTGCACCCGCCACCCCCTCCGCTGCACCCACCACCGATCCGTGAGGAGCTGCCGTGCAGTCCGCCGTCGAACGTCTCGCCGGGATCCTCACGGTCGTCGCGCTGCTGATCGCGGTGGCCACGCTCGTGCTGCTCGTGCGTCGCCGCGTGCCCGACTGGTTGCGTGACGAGGTCGCGCTGCCGGTGGCCACGGCCGTCGCGCTGGTGACCACCGTCGGGTCGCTGTGGATGTCGGAGGTGGCCGAGTACACCCCCTGCGTGCTGTGCTGGTACCAGCGCATCGCCGTCTACCCCATGGTGATCCTCGCGGGGGTGGCGGCGTGGCGCCGGGACGCCCAGGTGTGGCGCTACGTGGTGCCGCTGGCGGTCATCGGTTCGGCGGTGTCGGTCTGGCACATCGTGATCGAACGGGTCCCCTCGCTCAGCGGACCCTGCGACCCCGCGGCACCCTGTGCCATCCGTTGGGTCGAGGAGTTCGGCATCTTCACCCTCCCGGTGATGGCCCTGGTGGCCATGATCTGCGTCGCGCTGCTCACCCTCGCCGCCCGGCCCGCCGCAGGTGCGGACCTCGACGTCGACGAGGTGGACGCAGCCGACACCACCCTCACCCGCTGACCCCAGGAGCGACACACGTGGCCAGACAACCGCAGAAGAAGGGTTCCGCCGGCGCGTCCCCGCGCCAGATCCTGCTGTACGTCGGGATCGCCGTGGCGGTGGGCGCGGTGCTGTTCGCCGCGTTCGGCCTCGAAGGCGAGGAAGCCGTCACGCTCGAGGAGGTGGCCGGCGACCCCACCATCGAGGGCACCGCGCTGCCGTTCCTGCCCGAAGGGGGCGATCCGGCCGTCGGCTCGCCGGCGCCGGTCGTCTCCGGCGCGGACTTCGACGGCACCGAGGTCACCATCGGTGACGGTGACGCGGAGCTGATCGTCTTCATGGCGTCCTGGTGCCCCGCCTGCCGGGCCGAGCTGCCCGAGCTCGTCGAGTGGCTCGACGAGGGCAACCTGCCCGACGGGGTCGAGCTGACGGTGGTCTCCACCGGTCTGGACCCCAACCGTCCGCCGTGGCCGCCGTCAGGGTGGCTCGAGCGCGGCGGCTACACCGGTCCGGTGATCGTCGACGACGCCGACGGGTCCATCAACGCCGCGTACGGCATGTCCGCCACCCCGTTCTGGACGGCGGTCAAGGACGGCGAGGTGGTGTTCCGTCAGGCCGGCCAGATCGGTCCGGACCAGATGACCCAGCTCGCCCAGAGCCTGGCCTCCTGAGCCGACCCACCTGATCGTCGCACCGGTGCGGGCCCGCGTGGCCCGCACCGGTCGTACGCTCCGGACATGCCCGAGCTGCCCGACATCGAGGACTACCGCGCGGCCCTGACCGCGCG
>CAYSTY010000240.1:0-2498 GCA_964433685.1 uncultured Actinomycetota bacterium
TCGTTCGCGCCGGAGCGCATGACCACGACCATCGTGGTGTCCTCTCTCGTCACGGCTCGCTCCCCGGGTCCGGCGCCGCTGGGCGGTGGTGGTGGGGGCCTCCCGAACGGCGAAGCCCCGGGCGGCGATCCCCGGGGCTCGAACGTCTCGGTGTGTGTTGTGGGCTCCTACGAGACGGACGCGACCCCGGGGTCACCGAAGAACCGGTACCCCGCGGAGCTCCAGAGGAAGGTCGCACGCGTCATGGGCGGAGCGTACCACCGCCGTCGCGCGGCCGTCGCACGCACGAGCAGCGACCCGGTACCCCCACCGGGACTACCCTCCGTCGCCGACCGAGCGGCGTCCGTCGTGCGGTCGCCCCTCCCGATGCGGACGCCGGAGCGTGTCGTTGACCCAGCAGCCGAGGACGTGCCCGTCCTGCGCGGCCGCCAACCGGCCCGCGCGTGAACTGTGCGTGCGCTGCGGCGTGGACCTCGACGACGGGACGCTGCCGCCGGAGCCGGTGCGGCGGGAGGCCCCCGACCCGCCGGCGGTCGAGCCGGCCCCACGGCGCCACGCCCGCTGGGTGCTGCCGCTGTTCGGTGCCATCGTGCTGGCCATCGCGCTGGTGCTCGCGCTGAGCCTGGCGGGGTACGGCCCGTTCGCGCCCGGCCCCGAGGTCCCGGCCGCCGAGTTCGCCGCCGACCGGTACGACGGCGAACCGGTCCCGCTGACGATCACCGACGTCGCCACGCGCACCACCTCCTCCGAGGAGGGCGCCGAGGCCGCCGCCGCCATCGCCGACGGCGACCCGACGACCGCGTGGCGGTCCGACGGCACCGCGGTCGGTGACGCCGAGGTCCTCGACACCATCGACCTCGTGCTCGACGGTCCGGCCTGGGTCCGCCACCTCGACCTCTACAACGGCGATCACCTCGACCGCGACGCCTACGACGAGTCCGCCCGGCTGCGCGAGGTCCGGCTCCGGTTCGACGGTGGGACGGTGGTGGACGTCGACCTGCTCGACATCGGGCTGCGCGGCCAGCGGGTCACCCTGCCGGACCCGGTGCTGACCTCGGTGCTGCGGATCGACATCCTGCGCGCCGTGGACGGTCCGAACGACCAGCTCGCGGTGTCGGGCATCGAGCTGTTCGGGTGGTCGGCCACGGGCGACGACGTCGACCTCGCCGAGGAACGCGCGGCGGTCGAACCCGCCACCGGACCGGTGGCACCGACCGTGCCGACGAGCCTCGGCCGGCGGAGCGACCCGGCTTCGTGACCGGTCAGTCCTCGTAGGCGAACAGCAGGACCTCGTCGCCGGGGAACAGCTCGGCGCCGGGGCCCGGGTCCTGTTCGAAGACGCGCCCCGGGTTGAAGAACGCCCCGACGCCACCGCGACGCTCGACCTCGACCTCGAGCCCGAGGTCCTCGAGGATCTGCACCGCCTCGGCGACCAGCTTGTTGCGCACGTTCGGGACCTCGACCGGGGCGGGGCCGTCCGACAGCGTCACGCCCAACGTCGTGCCACGCTCGACCTCGTCGCCGGCAGCGGGGGACTGGGCGATCACCTCGCCGACGGGCCGGTCCGAGTGGTCGCGTCCGGTGACCTCGACCTCGAGCCCGAGCTCCCGCGCCGTCTCCTGTGCCGCCTCCAGCGTGCCGCCGGTCAGGTCCGGGACCTGCCGCGGTTCGGGTCCTCGGCTGACCACCACGTCCACCGGGGAGGTCTCCGGGACGGTCTCGCCGGCGGGTGGGTCGGACGAGACGATCGCGCCCTCGGGCACGTCCTCGTCGAAGGCCCGGGTCACCTCGCCGAGCTGGAGGTCGATGTCGGTCAGCGCCTGCGTGGCGTCCTCGACGCTGCCGCCGGTGACGTCGACGACCTCGATCTGCCGCGGACCGGCCGAGACGACCAGCCGGATGGTCGCGCCCTGCCGGGCCTCACCGGTGGGTGACTGGCTGATGACGTGGTCCTCGGGGACCTCGAGGCTGTGCGGACGCGCGTCGAGGACGTCCACCACGAACCCGTCCGCCTCGAGCGCTCGCACCGCGCTGGCGACCGGTGCGTCGACGACGGCGGGGATGGCGGTCACCGGGGCGAGGACGCGGTCCCACAGCAGGTAGCCGCCGGCGGCGGACGCGCCGAGCAGGACGAGCAGGACGAGCAGCACCATCGGCCAGCGGCGACGCCGGCCCGCGACCGCGTCCTCGTCCTCGTCGGTGGCGTCCGCGTCCGGATCGTCCTCGTCCGCGGGGTCCTGGAGCTCGGCCGCGTGCGCGAGGTCCACCTCGGCGTCGCCGTGGCGCAGGTCCGACAGCCACGCGACCGGTCCGGATCCCTGGTCGTCGGTGTCGTCGGCGTCGTCGGCGTCGTCGGTTCCGTCGGGGTCGGCGTCGCGGTCCGGTGGGGGCCAGAGCACGGCGCTGTCGGCATCCCAGGCGACGGCCGTCGGAGGGGGTGGTGGAGGAGGCGGGGGAGCGCCGGCGACGGTGGTGTCCTGTCCCTCCGGACCGAGCAC
>CAYSTY010000240.1:2598-4183 GCA_964433685.1 uncultured Actinomycetota bacterium
AGCGGCGCCGCGCCGGCGGGGACGGCGGCGGCCAGCGCCGCGGCGAACGCAGCGGCGTCCGGGTAGCGCGCCGCCCGGTCGGGATCGGTCGCGCGGCGTACCACCTCGTCGAGCTCGTGGGGGATGGTCGCGTCGACGCTGGAGGGGTCGGGGACCCGCTGCGAGGTGTGCTGCACGGCGGTCGCGAACGGGGAGTCGCCCTCGAACGGCGGGCGGCCGGTCAGCAGCTCGAACAGCACGACCCCGAGGGCGTAGACGTCGGCGCTCGGGTCGAGCGGCTCGCCACGGACCGCCTCGGGGGAGAGGTAGTGGGGGCTGCCGACGAGGACGTCGGTCCCGAAGGTCGAGGTCGCGCTGGCGGCGGCGCGGGCGAGCCCGAAGTCGGTCACGCGGACCGTGCCGTCGAGGCCGAGCAGCAGGTTCTCCGGCTTGACGTCGCGGTGGACGAGCCCGGCGGCGTGCGCCGCACCGAGGCCTGATGCCGCCGGGCCGAGGACGCTGACCACCTCCTGGGGGTGCAGCCGACGGCGGTGGCGCAGGACCTCGCGCAACGAGGGGCCCTCGATGAGCTGCAGGACGAGGAAGGGCCCGTCCTCGGTCTCGCCCCAGTCGTGCACGGCGACCACGTTCGGGTGGGACAGGGCCGCGGCGGCACGGGCCTCGCGCCGGAAGCGGTCGAGGAAGGCCGGGTCACCCGCGAGGTGGGCGTGGAGCAGCTTGACCGCGACGTCCCGGTCGAGGACCTCGTCACGCGCCCGGTGGACGGTCGCCATGCCGCCGCGACCGAGGATGCCGCGCAGCAGGTACCGCCCGCCGACGCGAGGGGGCATCGACGGGTCGCTCGCGGCGTGGGTGCCCACCGGCGTGTCCTTCACGGTCCGGGAGGGTACGGGAACCGGCGGCCGCCCCCGTGGAGCCCGAGCCCGCCGTGGCCGGGGTCGGCCGGGTCCGCGGCCGGGTCCGCGGCCGGGCCCTCGGCCGGGCGTCCGGGACGGCTCAGTGACCTTCGCGGTCGTGGCGGTCCATACGTGCCTGCAGCGCGTCGAAGCGGGTGCGCAGCTCCTCGATCTCGCCGCGCAGCTCCTCGGTGGCGCCGCGGACCTGGTCGAGCGTGCCGCGCAGGTCCGACGCGGCGCTCTCGGCCGCCGACCTCGCTGCCGCCGTCGCCTCGTCGGTCGTCGCCGCGGAGGCGTCGAGCGCCGTGAGCTGGTCCTCCAGGGCATCGAGGTCGCCGCGCAGCACGTCGAGCGGGTCCTCGACCTCGTCACCGTCGGCGTCCTCGGGCGGCGCGGTCAGCTCGCCGAGCTGCTCCTCGAGCTCCTCGACCCGGTCGACGAGCTCGGCCTGATCGACGGCGCGGTCGGCAGCGGCGACACGCAGCGCCTCCACCTCCTCGAGGAGTTCACCGTCGTTGCCGCACGCGGCGAGGCTCACCGCCAGGACGACGGCGAGGAGGAGGCGATGCGGGCGGGAGCGGGTCGTTGGCTGCACGGGGCGCAGACTACGCAGCGGGAGGGCAGCGACCGAACAGGTGGTGCGGTGGTCCGCTCCGCGGGGGGCGCTGTGGTCGTCCGCTCCGCGGGGG
>CAYSTY010000241.1:0-4166 GCA_964433685.1 uncultured Actinomycetota bacterium
CGGATGCCCTGGTACGAGCCGATCTCGATCTTGCGCTTGATGTTGTTGGCGACCTCACGCCGGAGGTCACCTTCGATGCGGTAGGCGTTCTCGATGTGGGTACGCAGCCGCTGGACCTCCTCGTCGGTGAGGTCGCGGACGCGGGTGTCGGGGTCGACGTCCGTCGCGTCCAGCGTCTGCTGGGCGCGCGTCCGTCCGACGCCGTAGATGTAGGTGAGCGCGATGACCACCCGCTTCTCGCGGGGGATGTCGACGCCTGCGATGCGTGCCATGTTGGATCCTCCGCTCAGCCCTGGCGCTGCTTGTGGCGTGGGTTGTCACAGATCACGCGCACAGCACCCTTGCGGCGGATGATCTTGCACTTGTCACACATCTTCTTCACGGAAGGGTGGACCTTCACGAACGTGCTCCTTCGGCGGTTCGTACGACCCGGGTGGTCGTCCGCGGTGCGGGGCGTCGTCCGAACCGACGCCTCGCCCCAGGGCCGCCACCGTGCCCGTCTCCTCGTGCTCGCGAGAGCGGGTCGGGGGCAGCCAGCCTTCTGTAGCGGCGCGCTCAGGGGCGCTCCGCGTTGTCCTACTTGTAGCGGTAGGTGATGCGACCTCGGGTCAGGTCGTAGGGCGAGAGCTCCACGACGACCTTGTCCCCCGGCAGGATGCGGATGTAGTGCATCCGCATCTTCCCGGAGATGTGCGCGAGCACGTTGTGACCGTTCTCGAGCTCCACCCGGAACTGCGTGTTGGGGAGGGCCTCGGTGACGACGCCCTCCACCTGGATGGACTCTTCCTTCTCGCTCACGCGTCCTCCGCGGTCGCTCGCTGATCGTCACGGGCCGAGAGGGCCGCCGACCGCCGACGAGCAGGCGCGAGGAGCGCAGCGCGCATCGGGGGGAGGGACGTGACGAAGCCCTGCCTCGGGGGCACCCGGAGGTGACGCGGCAGGGCGTGTCGGGGAGGGTACCCGCCGTCCGCCCGTGCCGGCAACCCGTGCCCCGTCCGCACGGTGCGACCCTCGGCGAGCTAGCCGTCGGTCGGGCCCGGCGGTGGCGGCACGGCCGGTGGTGGCGCGGCGGGCGGCGGCGGCGCGGACGGTGGCGGGGCGGGCGGCGGCGCAGCGGGCGGCGGCGGCACGGGCGGCGTCGGTACCGCCGCGGGTGACCGGTCCCCGCGGCCGCGTCCGATGACCGCACGGATGAGGTCGCCGACGAGGAGCAGGCCGACCACCACGAGGGCCGGGCCCCGTCCGGTGGACGTGTCGAGGTCGACCGCGGTGCTGAAGACGACCAGCACCCCCACGTGGACCGGCAGCAACCCGGCGTACGCCTGGGCGATGGCCCGGCGCGGATCGACGCGCCGCAGCGCGCGCAGCAGCGCGGCCACGACGACGACGATCACCGCGCTGCCGCTGAGGCCCCCGAGGCCGCTGCCCCCTCCCCCAGAAGCGCCGGGGCCGAACGAGGCCGTCAGCACCGCGACGGCGAGGAAGACCCCGTGGACCAGGGTGAACAGCCCGAAGTGGGCCACGAAGAACCCGGCCGCGCACCCCGAGGCGATCGTGCGGGTCCCGTCCGGGCCGGTGCGCACCGGGATGCCGCTGACCTGCACGTTCGCGGGGAGGGTGAGCCGTCCGCCGGGGATGCGCAGCAGCGCGAACACGGTCGCCGCGCCGGCGGAGAGGTTCTCGAGCCAGGCGGCGACCAGCATCGCCTCAGCCGTCACGGTCCCGCCCAGGACACCGGCGAGCAGCAGCACCGTCCCGAGTCCGGTCCCGAGCCAGGTGGCCAGCCGCCCGGTCACACGCGGGAGGTGGCGTCCCCGGGGCGGGACGGTTCGTCGGAACGGGCGGTGAGCACCTGCGGACCGTCCTCGGTGATGGCGATGGTGTGCTCCCAGTGCGCCGACACCGACCCGTCGGCGGTCACCACCGTCCACCCGTCGTCGAGGGTGCGGGTCCGCTCGCTGCCGAGGTTGAACATCGGTTCGACCGCGATCACCCACCCGGTGGCCAGCTTGGAGCCCCGACCGGGGGTGCCGTAGTTGGGCACCGACGGGTCCTCGTGCAACGCGCGGCCGATGCCGTGCCCGACGTACTCGCGCACCACACCGAACCCGTGGTCGTCCGCCACCGCCTCGATGGCGGCCCCGACGTCCCCGAGACGGTTGCCGGCCACGACCTGTCCCAGCCCGCGCCACATCGCCGTGCGCGTCGCGCGGACGAGCGTGGCGACCTCGGGGTCGACGGTGTCCTCACCCCCGACGATCCAGGTCACCGCGGAGTCACCGTGGAAGCCCTCGACGATCGCACCGCAGTCGATCGAGATGACCGTGCCCTCGTCGAGCACGTCGTCGGCCGACGGGATGCCGTGGACGATGCGGTCGTCCGGCGAGGTGCACAGCGTCGCGGGGAAGCCGCGGTAGCCCTTGAACGACGGGGTCGCACCGTGGCCGCGGATGACCCGCTCCGCGACCCGGTCGAGCTCGAGGGTGGTCATGCCCGGCCGCAGCTGCGCGGCGACCTCCTCGTGGGCCGCGGCGACCACCGCGCCCGCACGGGCCATCAGGGCGATCTCCTCGCGCGACTTGCGGATGATCACGAGCGTCTCAGCGCGTCGCCCCGGCGCCGGTCTCCAGCGCCTGCAGCACGCGCTCGGTGACGTCTGCGACCGGGCCCTCGGCGTCGATCCGCACCAACTGGCCGCGCGCGTCGTAGAACGCGGCGAGCGGCTCGGTCTGCTCGCGGTAGACCTCGAGCCGGTTGCGCACGACGTCCTCCTGGTCGTCGGCACGCTGCTGGAGCTTCCCGCCGCAGTCGTCACAGACACCTGCGGCGGCGGGCGGGTCGTAGTCGAGGTGGAAGATGCGACCGCACCCACCGCAGGTACGTCGGCCGGTGAGGCGGCGCACCACCTCCTCGTGGTCGATCACGAGCTCGACGACGACGTCGAGCGGGACGCCGCGACCGGTCAGCACCTCGTCGAGGGCCTCGGCCTGTGGGACGGTGCGCGGGAAGCCGTCGAAGAGGAACCCGTCGGACGCGTCCGGCTCGGCGAGGCGGTCGCCCACCATCGCGATGATGACCTCGTCGGGGACCAGGTCGCCGGCGTCCATGAACCGCTTGGCCTCGGTCCCGAGCGGGGTACCCGCGGCGACGTTGGCGCGCAGGATGTCCCCGGTCGAGATGTGCGGGACCCCGTGGGTCTCGACGATGCGCGCGGCCTGGGTCCCCTTCCCAGCACCGGGGGGTCCGAGCAGGATGGTTCGCACGTCGGCAGGTCCTCTCGAGCGTGGGGGGTCCGGGACGGGTCCAGGTGGCGGACGGTCAGCTTATGAAACCCTCGTAGTTGCGCTGCATCAGCTGCGACTCGATCTGCTTCATGGTCTCGAGGCCGACACCGACCATGATCAGCAGGGACACGCCACCGAGCGGGAACGACGCGATGTCGCCGACGGCGAGGAAGATGAACGGCACGACCGAGATGGCGGCGAGGTACAGCGAGCCCGGCAGGGTGATGCGCGTCAGCACCCGGTCGAGGTACTCGGCGGTCTGACGGCCGGGACGGATGCCGGGGATGAAGCCGCCGTAGCGCTTCATGTTGTCGGCCACCTCCACCGGGTTGAACGCGATGGCGGTGTAGAAGTAGGCGAAGAAGATCGTCATCACCGCGAACACCGCGATGAACACCCAGCTGCGCGGGTCCTCGAGGTACTGGGTGACGAAGTTCTGCACGGCCTGGATGCCCGTGACCTGCCCGAACAGGCCCGGCAGGTACAGCAGCGACGAGGCGAAGATGACCGGGATGACCCCCGACTGGTTGACCTTCAGGGGGATGTAGGTCGACTGCCCGCCGTAGCTGCGCCGGCCGACCTGGCGGCGGGCGTACTGGACGGGGATGCGGCGCTGCCCCTGCTCCATGAACACCACGGCGACGCACAGCAGCCCGCCCATGACGAGCACGCCGCCGACCCACTCCCAGCCGTTCTCGATGCGCACCTGCTGCAGCTGCGAGGGGAACTGGCTGATGATGGACACGAAGATCAGCAGCGACATCCCGTTGCCCACGCCACGCTGGGTGATCAGCTCACCGAGCCACATGATCAGCGCGGTACCCGCGGTCAGCGTGATGACGATCAGCGCCACGGTGCCGTTGCCACCGAGCACGACGTTCT
>CAYSTY010000242.1:0-4165 GCA_964433685.1 uncultured Actinomycetota bacterium
GCGCCGTCGGCGGAGGTGTCGTTCTCGGTCGCTGCGGGCCGCTCATCGATACGAGGGGCGGGCTCAGGTTCGAGTTGAGGCTGAGGGTTGACGGGTTCGGCAGGTTCGACCCGGGGCTGGTCGGTGGCGTCGGGGGTGTGCCCGTTCGATGACGGGTCGAGTGGGACCGACGGCGAGGCCGTCGCGTCGGGGTCGACGCCGGGCGTCGTGGGGTCCTCGGGTGCGTGATCGTCGTGGGTTGTGACCGCAGGTTCGGTCGGTTCGGCGACGGCGTCGTCGGGGTCGGGGCTGGCGGGGTTGGGGACGATCAGTTGTTGGCCGGGGTAGATCAGGTCAGGGTCGTGCGGCGGCTGCAGCCGGTCGTGGTTGGCGTCGATCAGGTCGCGCCAGTAGCTGGCGGTCTCACCGTCGGTGGGGGTGCGTTCGAGGGTGTCGGTCAGGGTCTGTTCGGCGATGCCCCAGAAGTGGTCGCCTTCGGTGACCGTCCACTCGTCGGCGACGCGGTCGTCGTCGGGGGTGTCGGTCTGTTCGCGGTCGTCGGCTGGGGGTGCTGTCGCGTTGCCGGTGATGGGTAGGAGCAGGGTCCACCCTTCGGCGATGTCCTCGTGGCCCTGGCCGAGTACCAGGTCGTCGGTGACGTGTCGGCCGACGTTGAGGTCGCGTAGTTCGCGCCAGCGCAGGCCGTCTCCGAGGTGGGTCTCGGCGAGCTGCCACCAGCTGTCACGTGGGCCGGTGCGGTACTCGGTCAGTGGGGCGGCCTCGGTCTCGGCTTCGAGCTGGTGGAGTGTCGGGTCGGTGGGTAGGTCGGCTGCGGGTTGTGCGGGTGCGGCCAGCTCGGCTGGAGCGGCGAGCGCGGACTGCAGCGACCCGGCGGCGGCCGCAGCGGGCTGGTGGCTGACGGCGCTCACGAACGCGGCGGTCGCCACGAGCTTGGCGACACCTGTCTGTAGGCCCGGGAGCAGCGGGAGGCGGCGTGCAGGACGACGGCCGAGTGCGGCGGCGGTCTCGGCCAGGATGGCGACCGCGATCTGTGCCCAGGCGAGCCAGGCGACGACGGCGAGCACGTCGACGACGAACTCGGGGGTGGGGCTCGACCGGCCGGCTTGTTGCAGGACGTCCCACGTCGGTAGCTCGGTGGGTAGCGGCCAGCCGACCGCGACAACGAGGGCTGCGGGCACGCCGATGAGGAGCACGCCGAGTGTGAGGCTGGCGGCTACCGCGGCGGTCAGGCGGCGGACGGTTCGGGACATCAGTCTGCTCCCAGGGTGTCGCTGGTCGCGGTCGCCGTCGCCGAGACCGTGATGGTCCGGTCGGGTGCGGGTAGGAACCGCATCGGCTGGCGGGTGGTGACGGTCACGGTCACCTGCGCGCCGGCGACGTGGACGTGACCGTCGTGACCAGTGATCGCCAGCGTCTGGTGGGCGGCGTTTGTGGCAGCGACCTCGTCGAGCCCGGCGGTCCCGGCGTGCACCTCGGACAGGGCGAGCTGTTGGGCCGCGCTGCGGGCGGCGCTCGCGGCGGCTTGTCGGGCGTGGGCGGCGGTGGTGATGGTCCGGCCACCGTCGTACACCAGCCCGACCACGGCGAGGGTGGCGATGGCCAGTACGACGAAGAAGCTCGAGACGGTGCCGTCCTCGCTGGTCATCACCCGCCTCCGCGGTAGTGGTCGATCACGTGCATCGATCGGGCGGTCGACCAGCGGGCGCCGGGGACCGCGAGCAGTGCGAGGTCGCGGTTGGCGACCTGGCAGCCGACGGCCACGGTGACGGTGTCGCCGGGTGCGAGACGGTCGGCGTCGATGGTGACCTGGACCTGTTGGCAGCTGATCCCGGCGCCGCCGAGGTTCGCTTCGACCGCTTCGGTGGCGGCCTGGTTGGCCGCACCGAGGTCGGCTTCGAGCGAGGCGGCGCGGGCGGCATGGGCCGCGGCGGTGTGGACCTGGGTGTCGGCACCGACCGCACGGGCGACGTAGATCACCAGCAGCAGCAGGACGAGCACGGCAGGCGCGATCACGGCGGTCTCGACCGCGAGTACCCCGTCCTCGGCCTGTGCCCGTCTCATCGTTGTCCTTGGGGGATGAACCGTTCGACCGGACCGGCAGCGTGGGCGGTGACCGTCCAGGTCCCGATCGGGATCAGCCGTGGTGCCCGTCCGGCGACCGCAGCGGTGACGGTCGTGTCGGTGCGTTGCACGTCGATGTCGATCTGCTGGAGGTGGCCGGCTTGGGTGAGCAGCTGGCCCGCGGCGGCACGTCCGGCGGCCGCGTCCGCGTCGGGGGTCGATGCGGCCAGCACCGCCGCGTTCGCGGCTGCGTCGGCGAGCTGGTTGGCGTGCGCCCACAGGCCGGCCTGGACCGCCAGCAGCATCAGCAGCAGCAGCCCGGGCGCGAGCACGGCGAGCTCGCTCGCGACCACACCGGACTCGTCACGCAGGTCGGACATCACGACGGTGCGGAGGGCACGGGGATGTTCTCGGCGTTGGACTGCGCTGCGGAGTAGATGATGCCGAGCACCACGATCGCCGCGCCGACCAGCAGGAAGGTGATCACGGCGATCTCGGTGGTGGTCATGCCGTCCTCCTCGTCGTGGAAGGCGGCCAGACGGTTACGAAACGCCAGGTACAGACGGGTCATCGAACGCTCCTCACGGGCTGATGGTCGGGTCGGTGGAGGGACAGTTGGTGTCGGCCGCCACCGCAACCTCGGGCTGCAGGCACGGGTCGGTGGACACGCCGGTGATCGCGGACACGGCCGGGAACAAGATGAACAGCAAGAACCCGAGCAGCAGCACCGCGGTGGGGATGTTCATCCGCTCGGTCGCGGCTTCGGCTTCGGACTCGGTGGCTGCCAGCTGGTGGCGTCGGAGCGTGTCGGCCTTGGTCTGCAACGAGGCGCGGATCCGGGCGCCTTGGGAGCCGGCCAGACCGAGCGAGGAGGCCAGCTCACGAAGCTCGGGGACACCGAGCTCGACGCCGAGGTCATCGAAGGCCTGCCACAGCGGCTGGCCGATCCGCTGGGCACGTTCGAGCGCGCCACGGATGCGGGTGAACGCGAACCCGTCCCCAGCGTCCGCGGCGGCCGTCAACGCGGTCTCCACCCCGCCACCGCCGGCGAGGATCACGTTGACCAGATCGAGGTAGCTCGACAGCGCGTGACCGAACGCCTGACGACGCTCGGTGACCCGTTCGGCCAGCCGTGCATCGCTCCACCACCAGCCTGCACATCCGCCGCCGATGACGAGCGCGGTCATCGCTGGCGGGGGTGGGGCGAGCCCGACGGCGACCAGCGCCGCCCAGATCGCGAGCGGACCGGCGAACCCGACGCCGGTCGCGACCAGCTTGTCGCGCGCCCACCCGGCCGGGCTGGAACCGGCGAGGGCGAGCTGCTGATCACGTTCGGCGGTGCGGGCACCGACACGCTCGAGCAGCCGCAACGCGCCGGCCACCACCCGCCCGTCACCCGGGGGGGCGCTGGCCGGTTCGAGTGCGGCCAGCGCTGCAGCGAGCGGGACCGGCCGCGGCCGGAGCGCGGCGGCGGTGAGCCACAGGCCGAGCCCGGCGCCGATGCCGCACAGCACCACGAGCGTCATCGCCGGACCCCTCCGCGCGGAACGAACCGTTCGGGCAGCGCGATGGAGGACATGCGGGCCATCAGCAACCCACCGGCGGTGAACACCGCGGCGACCAGCAGCAGCATCAGCTGCCCCGTGACCGAGTCGTACGCGTCGAGGTAGTCACGCGAGAGCAGCATCAGCATCGCGACGGTGGCCGCGACCGCACCGACGATGATCCGCGCCGAGGTGCGCAGCTTCGCCCGGCCGGTCTCGACCTTGACCCGCATCGTCGCGTCGTCACGGATCGAGACCGCAAGCCGTGAGAGCACCCCGCCGAGGTCGGCAGCTTCCATCCGTGCCGCGATCGTGAGCGCGGCCACCACCAGATCCGCAGACGGATGGGCGAGATCGTCAGCGAACGCGACCAGCGCGTCCGGCAACCGCTGGTGTGCGAGACGATGCGACAGCCGCCGCACCTCGTCTGCGATCGGCGCCGGCGGCGCGGCCGCGGTGGCCGCGATGGCCTCCTCCAGACCAGCTGCCGCGGCCATGGTGTCGCGCACCGACTCGGTCCAGGTCGCGATCGCCTCGGTCCGCTCGATCGAGGCCTGGCG
>CAYSTY010000243.1:0-4153 GCA_964433685.1 uncultured Actinomycetota bacterium
ACGCGATCGTGCGCATGTTGTGGTGCTCGGCGTACCAGATCCGCCGGTAGCCCCAGCGCTCCGCGTGCTGGGCGAGCTCGACGCTGGCCCGCAGACGGCCGGCGACGGTCTCGTCGGGGCCGAGGTCGGCGAGGTCGAGGATGGAGAGCGGGACGGTCACGGGGAACCTCGGGTCGGCGGTCGGGTCGGCGGGGCGGATCGCATCGCGGGACCCGGAGCAGGAACGACGAACGGCCGGCCGCCTATTCCGACGGGCGCCGGGACGGCCGGCTCCCGCGCGACCTACGCTGCACGTCGGCGCGGGTCGGACGACGGAGGCGACGGTGACGGATGCTCTGGTGTGGCACAACCCGCGCTGTTCCAAGTCCCGCGGCGCGGTGGCCCTGCTCGGCGAGCACGACCTCGTCGTGGACGAGCGCCGCTACCTCGACGACCCGCCGTCGGTCGCCGAGCTCGAACGGCTGCTCGAGCTGCTCGGCACCGACGACCCGCGCGCGATCACCCGGACCGGTGAGAAGCTCTACCGCGAGCTCGGCCTGGCCGACGCGGACCGGGACCAGCTGCTCGCCGCGATCTCGGCGCACCCGATCCTGCTCGAGCGGCCGATCGTGGTCCGCGGGGACCGTGCCGTCATCGGGCGGCCGCCGGAGCACGTGCTGGACCTGCTCACCTGACGGGTCGACGGGCGGCGGCGATCGTCGCCAGCAGCTCCTCGACCGCTGCGAGCGAGTGCCCGCTGACGAAGCTGTCGCAGTGGGGCAGCGCGGCCGACATGCCTCCCACGAGCGGTGCGAACGCGGGGTCGGCCGCCCGGGGGTTGACCCAGACGATGTGGTGGGCGAGCCGGCGCAGCCGCTGCATCCGGGCCGCGAGCTCCGGCGCCGGGTCGGTGTCCCAGCCGTCGGAAGCGACGATGACGACGCTGCCGCGGACCGCCGTGCTCCACGTCGGGTGGGCCAGGAGCTGACCGACGCTGGACGCGATGCGCGTGCCGCTGAAGCGGTCGTCGACCTCGGCGGTCGCACGGTCGATCGCCGCACCGACGTCGCGGTGGCGCAGGGTCGCGGTCAGGCGGGTCAGGCGGGTGGCGAAGGCGAACGTCTCCGCGCCGGTGGTGGCACCGAGCGCGCGCATCAGGTGGAGGTACGCCCGCGCGTACGGCCGCATCGAGCCGCTGACGTCGAGGAGCATCACGACCCGGCGCGGGCGCGTCACCTGACGGGCGTGCCGCAGCACGACCGGTTCCCCGGCCGTCCGGAGCGCGGTCCGGACGGTGCGGCGCTGATCGATGTCGCGGGCGAGCGGTGTGGCCCGCCGACGCCGGGCGCGGCGGTGCGGCCAGCGGACCACCACCTGCTCGAGCCACGTGCCGAGCAGCACGAGGGTCGCCTCGTCGAGGCGGTCGAACGGGACGTCGGTGTGCTCGCGCAGCGCGGACGGCAGCGGCACGTCGAGCTCGATGCTGGCGGTCAGCGCGTCGTCCGGTTCCGACGCGCTCGGTGGGGTCGCCCACGGGACGCCGCCGCCGCCGGGCGCCCGAGGTCCGTCGCTCGGCAACCGCACGTGGAGGTCGTCACCGGCGGGCTCGGGCGGGACGTCGATCGGGGTCCGGCGCGCGTGGGGGTCGCGGGCGAGTCCGGACAGGTCGAAGACCGCCGCGAACACCGCGTCGAAGGTGGGCAGCTCGGTGACGTCGCTGACGAGGCAGGTCCGCGTCACCCAGTACAGCTCGTCCCGGGTCCGCGGGCCCGTGACCTCGAGCGCGGCGGCGAGACGAGCCGTCATCGCGAGGGTCGGGGTCAGGCCGGCGACCCGGAGCCGTGCGGCCAACGCGGCCGTGAACGCGGCGCGGTCGACGCCGCGGAAGAGCGTGGCCGGCGATGTCGCGGTGCCGTCCCTCACGGGTGGTCGTGGCCCCGTTGCCGGCGGGCACGCCACCGCTGCAGGTAGCCGCCGGTGGACGCGCGCCACAGCACGGCGACCGACACGCCGGAGGCCCCGAGCGCCCACGCCGTGGCGGTCGCTGCCACCTCGTGGTGGGCGATCAGGAGCCGCACCTCACACCTCCTGGGTCACCAGCTCGGTGAGCGTGGCGAGGTCGTCCGGCGTCTTGGCCAGCGACCCGAGGGTCTGCACCGCGGCGGCGTCGTCCAGGCCGGCGACGCCGAGGACCCCGAGCGCACCGACCCAGTCGATGGTCTCGGCCAGGCCCGGCGGCTTGTCGAGGTCGCTCCCGCGTGCCCGTCCGACGAAGGCGGTGGCCGCCTCGACGAGCGCGGCCGAGCTGCCGGGGACGTGGACGCGGACGATCGCCGCGGCGCGGGCCACCGTCGGGTAGGCGATCCAGTGGTACAGGCAGCGGCGCTTGAGCGCGTCGTGCAGCTCACGGGTCCGGTTGGAGGTGAGGATCACGAGGGGCGGACGTTCGGCGCGGAAGGTGCCGAGCTCGGGGACGGTCACGGCCCGCTCCCCGAGGAACTCGTACAGCAGCGCCTCGAACTCGTGGTCGGCACGGTCGACCTCGTCGAGCAGCACCACCGCCGGCGCGTCACCCTGCCAGCGGACCGCACGCAGCAACGGCCGGTCGATCAGGAACCGTTCGGCGAACAGTTCGTCGTCGGCGAGCGGGGCGCCACGTGACTCGGCGCTGCGCACCGCGAGCAGCTGGTGGGGGTAGTTCCACTCGTAGAGCGCCTCGCTGGCGGTGATCCCCTCGTAGCACTGGAGCCGGATCAGTGGGCTGCCGACCGCCCGGGCGATGGCCTGCGCGGCGGAGGTCTTGCCGACCCCGGGCTCCCCCTCGAGGAGCAACGGTTGACCGAGCGACTGCGCGATGAACAGGGCCGTGGTGAGGCCGTCGTCGGCGAGGTAGCCCTCGGACGCGAGGGCGGCCCGGACCTGGTCGCGGTCGGTGAACACGGGGTCCTGGACGGCTGTCACGCCCTCAGGCCTCGGCGGCGACGTCGGCCGCGTACCGCGTCCGGCACCCCGGGGCGCAGAACCACACGTCCTCGCCGGCGTGGTGCAGGTGCGGGGTCGTGGGGGTGATGGTGACCGTCATGCCGCAGATCGGGTCGATCGCCGTGGTGGGTCGCTCCCGGGTCCGGCCACCCGGTGCCTCGAGCCCACCGAGGCGGACGTCGCGGACCAGTTCCGCGGCCACCGACAGCGCGATCTCCGCGTGCGTGCGGGCGCCGATGGACAGACCGACGGGGCAGCGCACGCGGGCGCGCTCCTCGTCATCGAGGTCCATCGCGTCGAGCACCGCCGTCCCACGTCGGACGCTGGCGATCAGCCCGATGAACGGCACGTCGGCGTCGAGCGCGGCGCGGATGGTGGTCTCCTCGTCACGCCCGTGGGTGGACACGATGACCGCGAGGGCGCCGCGTGGATCGGCCTCGCCACCGTCGGACCGGGTCACGGCGAGGTCGAGGTCACCGAGGGTGCGGGTGAGCGCGAGCGCGACGGGCGAGGAGCCGACGACCTGGACCACCGTGGGTGGCCGGTGCGGCTGGAGGAAGATCTCGACCGCGCCGCCCGAGAGGCACGGGTTCACCACCCGCCGCTCGCCGGGTGCGTCCCCCTGGTCGAGCACGGGGAGCACGCCACCCTCGTCGGGCAGCACCCGCAGGAGCAACGGCTCGCCCGTCGCCAGGACGTCGAGCGCCGCGGTGACCACGGACGTCTCCGCGCACTGGCCGCCGACGAACCCGTGGACGCTGCCGTCGTCGCGGACGAGCGCGCGGTCGCCCGGTCGCGACGAGGTGGGTGCCTGCGCCCGGACGACGGTCGCCTCGACGAACGGGGCACCCTCGGTGCGCAGGCGGGCTTCGAGCTCGCTGAGGTTCGCGGTCGGCTCCACGGGCGGTGACCTCCTAGATCGGGGCGGTGGCCCGGCCCTGCATCGCTTCCCACACCCGTGACGGGGTGAGGGGCATGTCGACGTGCCGGATGCCGAACGGCTCGAGCGCGTCCACGACCGCGTTGACGATCGCGGGCGGGGAGCCCACCGTCGCCGACTCGCCGATGCCCTTGGCCCCGATGGGGTGGTGGGGTGAGGGGGTGACGGTGAAGCCCGTCTCCCAGTCCGGCGTCTCGAGCGCGGTCGGGAGGAGGTAGTCCATCAGCGAGCCGCTGAGGCAGTTGCCGTCCT
>CAYSTY010000244.1:0-2397 GCA_964433685.1 uncultured Actinomycetota bacterium
CGAGCAGCGTGGTCTGGGCGATGAAGAACGACCACATCACCCAGAAGTGGGCGATCCCCGGCAGGGTCCAGCGCAACAGCTTGCGGTTGCCGAGGATGTTGACCAGCGCCATGCGCAGGTTGGCCTTGGCCGCCGTGCGCAGGTTGCGCTCCGGGTTCGGTCGCGCCGCCTTGGTGAGGTTGACCAGGAACATCACGCGCCTGGCGGCCCACGCGCCGAAGAACGCGATCACGGCCGTGCCCGCGACCACGCGGAAGATCGTCAGGATGGTCTCGGCTTCCACGCAGGCCCTCCGGGGTCGCTCGGGCACGAGGCACGAGGAGCGCCGGCGCGCACGCCAGCGGACGCAGGCGGTGGACCGGCGAGCGGAGTGTAGGAGCCCGCCCGCGCCACCCCCAACGCCACCCCCACCTCGCCGCCGCCGCGTCGTTCGGATACTGGGTCGTCCACGGGCGCTGGGTCGATGGCGGGCCACAGGTGACCCGTCAGTGACCCACCGCCCGTCAGTGACCCATCGTGATGCGGTCAGGGCTCGCCTCGCGCGCGACGTCGTCCACAGGCTGGCGCCGACGGGATCCCACCCGCGCCGCCTCGCGTGGGACGCTCGGCCCATGACCGCATGGAGGCGTCATGACCGCATGGAGGCGTTACGTCAGAGCGTGCCGGAACACCGCCGGTGTCGGTACGCGTGCTGACGCCGTGGCCGTCGGTGTCGGTCCCCGTACGTGGCAGCGCCGCTGCGACGCGGAGGGTTGGGCGCGCCCCTACCTCGGTGTGGCCATCGCGCCGTGGGCACGCGACCGCGACGCGGCCATCCTGGCGGCCGTCATCGCGGCGCACGGCGGTGCCGCGGGCGGTGAGACCGCGAGGTGGCGGCTCGAGCTCGGGTCGCGACCCCGCACCCTCGGCGTCGTCGTCCCACACGACGTCCGTGCCCGGCGCGTCCGCCCCTCGCCGCTGCCGCCTGACGCGCCGGTGGGCCAACCGACGGCCGACGAGCTGGCGGCGTACCGCGAACACCGTCGCTCCGTCGACGAGCTCGGTGCCTGGCACCGGCGTTGCGGGAACGTCGAGGTACGACGTTGCCGCTGGCTGCTACCCGAGGACATCCAGCCGGTGGCCGGCGTACCGGTGCTGTCGCCGGTCGCGACCGCGATCTCCCTCGCCGCCTCGCACCCCGAGGACGTACGTGGGTTCATCATCGACGCACAGCAGGCCGGCAAGCTCCGTCTCGCCGATGTCCGGGACCGGTTGGAGGGGATCCGGGCGGTACCGGGGCGGCACGTGCTCCGGCAGACGCTGGACGAGCTGGAGGGTCGCGTTCCGGAGTCGGTCTTCCACGACGCCGTCCTCAGCGTGCTCGAACGACTCGGCTACCGGCCGACGACGCGGGCGATCGAGCTGGTCTCGCCGACGGGTCGGGAGCTGAGACCGGATGTCCCGCTCGAGGTCTGGAAGGTCGCGATCGAGCTCGACGGTGACCGCTACCACCGTGACCGGGACGCACGTCGACGGGACCGCGACCGGCTCTCGGCCTACGCGGGCACGGAGTGGGTGCCGATCATCGTCGACCACCGCACCTGGACCAGCGAACGGGAACGGATCCTGCGTGAGATCGACGCGGCGATCGACGCACAGCGGGCACGCGGCATCGGCGCGGACGTGTCGCCACCGCGGCTGGGCCGTGCAGCGAGCTGACGCGCGAGGGGGAGCGCTCCGGCCGGGGCCGACCTGCGGGGGTGACGTCCTCGCGTCGGCTCGCGGCGTGGTCGATGTTGGGCGGGTACCTGCACCCGACGGAACGGTTCGCCCGTGGACGTGACCGACCTGCTCGATGACGCGCTGAGCCGCATCCCGGACGCCGTGCGCGATGCGATCGAGGACCTCGACGATGCCGACCTCGCGTGGCGGCCGGCTCCGGACGCCAACCCGATCGGGTGGCTCGTCTGGCACCTGACCCGCGTCCAGGACGCGCAGCTCGCCCCGATCGCCGGTGTCGACCAGCTCTGGACCACCGACGGCTGGGTCGACCGGTTCACGGTGCCGGACGCGGCCAACGACCACGGCTACGGCTGGAGCGTGGACGACGTCGCCGACTTCGAGGCGCCGTCGGCCGAGGTCCTGCTCGACCACCTCGATGCCGTCAACGCACGCTGCCGGGAACTGGTCGCCGGCCTCACCCCCGACGACCTCGACCGTGTGATCGACGACAGCTACGACCCGCCGGTGACGGTGGGGACGCGGCTGATCAGCATCGTCGACGACGCCGCCCAGCACGCCGGCCAGGTCGGGTACGTCCGTGGCCTGCTCGACGCCGCCTCGGCGTAGTCCCGCCGGTGCGAACGGCGACGGCCGCGGTGGGCGGTGGGTCGCTGGTGGGCGGTGGGTCGCTGGTGG
>CAYSTY010000244.1:2497-4148 GCA_964433685.1 uncultured Actinomycetota bacterium
CGCGGCCACAGTCGGTGGCGGAAGTGACGCTGCGGTCGTGAGGCCACGCTGGCGACCCCGATGACCCCCGCACCGATGATCCCGAGCCCGACCAGACCGACGAGCCCGTTGGACACGACGCCGTCCTGCACGCCCGCGCTCGCGGAGGTCAGCATCGCGAACGTCGCGTAGACGCCGATCGCGAGCGGCGCGGTGACCACGTCGCGCAGCAGCCGGGCGCGGAGCGCGTCGCTCCAGGCCAGCTCGAGCGGGGAACCGGCCACCTGCGGCAGGTCGAGCAGCCGCCGCTCGACGGCCTCCGCCGCCAGCAGCGCCACCAGCGCGGTGCCCGACGCCAGGATCGTCCCGATGTTGATCAGCTCGCGCGGGGCGACCGTGTCGACGAACGCGGCGATGATCAGTCCGACGGCGAGCCCCGCCGCCGGTGCCAGCCCGGCGAGGCGTGCGCCCCACAGCTCGTAGGGCGCCACGTAGTCCGCGGTGGTGGACGCGGTCGGACGCGCCACCCGCGGTCCGTCCCCCGCGGAGGTCGGGCGGGCGTGCCGCGCTCCGGACCACGCCGCGCCGCCGGCGGCACCCGCGAGCGCCGCGCCCGCGATGATGAGCGCCCACGTGCCCTCACGGGCTGCCTCGGTGCTCCCGGGGAGCGAGGTCGGGGCGACCAGCAGGTACCCGAACAGGCCGACCAACGCGACACCGGCTGCGGCGCCGAGGTCGACGGCGAGGTTGCGGTGGGCCAGCGCCGCCTCGGCCCGGTCCCGCGGTGCGCCCTCGGGCAGCGGCAGCTCGACCCTCCTCGCGAAGCCGACCAGCGCGCGCCGTCGCAGGGCGGGCGTGCGACGCAGCACCAGCGAGATGGCGGCGAACAGGGGGGCGAGCACGAGCAGGGACGGTGGCGACAGCAGCAGATCCACGGCGGCTCCGAGCGGGTGGGGCGGTGGGACGGCCCGGATGACGGGCCAGCTCACCGTTCGTACCGGGCGTTGTATCAATGTAGCGCTACAAAGGTGGTGGTGTCCAGCCCCGGTACTAGGGTCCGCGACCCGCACCGACCGAGGAGCACGTCGTGGCCGAACTGGCCGTCACCGCCGTCGGCGCCGACCGTCCCGGCATCGTCGCTGCCGTCGCCGAGGTCCTGCGCGAACGCGGCGGCAACGTCGAGGACTCGGCGATGACCATCCTCGGCGGGCACTTCGCGATCGTGCTGATCGTCGCCTCCGACGACGAACCGTCCGAGCTGCGCGAAGCGCTCCTGGCCGCGACGGACCACCTCGGCCTGACCGTGTCGGTGTCGCGCGCCGACGGGTCCCGCGGCGCCATCGAGCCGACCCACCTGCTGTCGGTCTACGGCGCGGACCAGCCGGGCATCCTCGCGGGTGTGTCCCGTACCCTCGCCGACGTCGGGGCCAACGTGACCGACCTCGAGACCCGGGTCCTCGGCGCCGACACCGAACCCGTCTACGCCATGGTCGTGGAGGTCGTGTGCCCCGACGGGGACGCGCTCGCCGCCGCGCTCGCGACGGTGTGCGAGGACCTCGGCGTCGACCACACCCTGCGCACCATCGAGGCGCAGACCTACTGAGGCGAGCCGCTTCGTGACCGTCCGCAACGTCGTCCGCTACCCCGCGCGTGTCCTCAAGGGCATCGCGGG
>CAYSTY010000245.1:0-4138 GCA_964433685.1 uncultured Actinomycetota bacterium
CGGGTGGGCGTGTGGCTCCCGGAGGTCAGCGCGAGGCGAGCTGCTCGGGGCTGAGGGCGTACAGGTCCTCGGCGCCGGCGGTGACGGCACCTGCCAGGCCGGCGACCTGCGGCAGCAGCTGTTCGGCGTAGAAGCGGGCCGTGACGATCTTGGCCGCGAGGAAGTCGTCCCCCTGGCCGGCGTCGATGAGCTCCTGCGCGGCCTTCGCCCCGCGTGCGAGCAGCCACCCTCCGACCACGGTCGCGAAGACGCGCAGGTAGGGGGTGGCGCCGGCGAACACCTCGTTCGGCTCCTCGCGGTGGGCGAAGATCCAGTCGGTGAGCTCCCGCAGCGTGGCGCTGGCGGTGCGCAGCTCGTCGGCGATCGACGACAGGCTCGCCGGCAGCTGATCGGGGAAGTCGGCCAGGTCCGCGAGGAAGCCCTTGACGAACGCGCCGCCGTCGTAGGGCAGCTTACGACCGACGAGGTCGAGCGCCTGGATGCCGTTGGTGCCCTCGTAGATCGGCGCGATGCGCGAGTCGCGGTAGTGCTGGGCGACGCCGGTCTCCTCGACGTAGCCCATGCCACCGTGGACCTGGACCGCCAGCGAGGTCAGCTCGACACCGAGGTCGGTGCACCACGCCTTGGACAGCGGGGTGAGCAGGTCCGCGAGCTTCTGCTGCTGATCGCGGACGGTCGGGTCGTCGCTGCCGTGCGCGAGGTCGAGCGCGTAACCGTTGAGGTAGCACAGCGCCCGCATCGCCTCGATGTAGGCCTTCTGGGTGAGCAACATGCGCCGGACGTCGGCGTGCTCGATGATGGGCGACTGCTCACCGGGGGCGGAGGTCGGACCGCGTCCCTGACGGCGTTCGACGGCGTACGCCAGCGCCTGCTGGTAGGCGCGTTCGGCGATCGCGAGCCCCTGGATGCCCACGCCGAGCCGCGCGTCGTTCATCATCGTGAACATGCCACGCATACCGGTGTTCGGTTCCCCCACGAGGTAGCCGACCGCGCCGTCGCCGTCGTCGCCGTAGGTCATCACGCAGGTCGGTGACGCGTGGATGCCGAGCTTGTGCTCGACCGAGACCACCTTGACGTCGTTGCGCTCACCGAGCGAGCCGTCCTCGTTCACCAGGAACTTGGGGACGATGAACAGCGAGATGCCCTTGGTCCCGGGAGGGGCGTCGGGCAGGCGTGCGAGCACGAGGTGGATGATGTTCTCGGTCAGCTGGTGCTCACCGAAGGTGATGAAGATCTTCTGGCCGCTGATGCGGTAGGTGCCGTCGTCGGCCGGCACCGCCTTGGCCGCGACCGCCCCGACGTCCGAGCCGGCCTGCGGCTCGGTGAGGTTCATGGTCCCCGACCACTCCCCGGTGACCATCTTCGGCAGGTAGGTCTGCTTCTGCTCGTCGGAGCCGTGGTGGGTGAGCAGGAACACCGCCCCGGTGGTCAGCAGCGGGCCGAGCGAGAAGGCCAGGTTGGCCGAGTTGATGGTCTCCTTGACCGCGTTGGCCACGACGAGGGGGAACCCGCCGCCGCCGAACTCGGTCGGGTGCTGGAGCGTGCCCCAGCCGGCCTCCACGTACTGGCGGTACACCCGTTCGAACGAGCCGGGCAGGATGACCTCGTCACCCTCGACCCGGGCCCCTTCGGCGTCACCGTCACGGTTGGTCGGCGCGATCGCCTGCGAGGAGAACCGCCCGGCTTCCTCGAGCAGCCCGAAGACGAGCTCGGGGTCGGCGTGCTCGTAGGGGGCGAGCGCCGTGAGGTCGCCGATCGGCGTCACGTGCTCGAGCACGAAGCGGATGTCGCGGACGGGAGCGGTGTAATCAGTCATGGCCGGGAGGGTACCGACGCCCCCGGCCCATCCCCTAGCCGGCACTAGGCTCCCGGCGACCGACGGCAGGCCCGCCCGAGGTGGTACCCGGGCGAGCGACGGAACGCCGATGCGGCGTGGCGACCAGGAGCGGGACGTGGCGGAGCGACGCCGCCACCGGGTCCGTGTCCCCACCCCGCTGCTGGCGATGGGACGATCCCTCGGTCTGTCGGTCGGGGAGGTGCGTGGCTACTGGACGCAGGAGTCGCGCAGCATCCGGGCCGGCACCATCGCGCTCAGCATCGGGCTGGCCGCCACGCTGGTGGCGGGTCTGGTGCTCGGCGCCGCTCGCGGTTCGCTGGAACGCTTCCCGGGCCTGCTGGTGCTGATCCCCGCGGCCATCGGGGTCCGGGGAGCGATCTTCGGGGCGCTCACGGCCCGGCTCGGGACCGGCATGCTCACCGGCCAGTTCACGCCCGAGCTGCGCCGCGACAGCTTCCTCGGCCGCCAGCTCGAGGGCGCGACCTACCTCAGCCTCGCGACGGCGCTGCTCATCGCGGTGGTTGCCTGGGTCGCCAGCGCCGTGCTCGGCCTGCCGAGCATCGACCCACTGCGGCTGATCACGGTCTCGCTGGTCGGCGCCGTCGTCTCCTCGGTGGTCATGGCGGTCGCCGCGGTCTTCCTGACCCGTCTCGCCGAACGTCGTGGCTGGGACGTCGACGACGTCGGGGCGCCGATGATCACCGCGGCGGGCGACCTCGTCGGCCTGCCCGCCCTGATCGGGGCGACGTTGCTGCTCCACGTCGACTGGCTCGCGATCACGCTCGGCATCGTCGGGATCGTCATCGGGGTCGCGGCCACCATCCTCGGTTGGCGGCACCCCGACGGCGGCACGCGGCGCATCGTCCGCGAGTCGCTCGTCGTGCTGACCATCGCGACCGGCGTCAGCGTGCTGGCCGGCACGGTGCTCGAGACGCGCGCGGAGGCGCTCCTCGCCATCCCGGCCGTGCTGGTCCTGATCCCGCCGTTCATCGCCAACTGCGGGTCGCTCGGAGGCATCCTCTCCAGCCGGTTGGCGAGCAAGCTCCACATCGGCTCGGTGGAGCCCCGCCGCTGGCCCGGACGGGCGGCCGCGCTCGACTTCTCGCTGACCGGCCTGCTCGCGCTCGTCGGTTTCACCGGCGTCGGCATCATCGGGTGGGTCGGGGCCGTGCTCGCTGGCCTGACCCCCGGGCCGCCCTGGACGCTGCTCGCCGTGGCCGGGCTGGCCGGCCTGTTCGCCACGGGCTTCATCCTGGTCGTGGCCTACGCCGCGGCCGTGACCTCGTTCCGCTACGGCCTGGATCCGGACAACCACGGGATCCCGGTCGTGACCGCCGCGATGGACCTGCTGGGCATCCTGTGCCTGGTGGCCGTCATCGCCCTGCTGCAGGTGGGTTAGAACCGTGAGGAAACGTCGGAACGCCGGTCAGGACCGCAGGACGGTCAAGGAACTGCTGGTCGAGGCCAAGGACGCCGCCGAGCTGATGGTGGACCTCGCGTACGCGGCGGTCTTCTTCGGCGACGAGGCCATCGGGCGCGAGGTGCTGCGCCTCGAGGACATCGTCGACGACCTGCTCGTCGAGCTGCGGGCGGTGTGCATGATCGCCACGCGCACCTTCGAGGACGCCGACCGGCTCGCCGGGGTGCTGTCGATGGCGGTGTCCATCGAGGGCATCGCCGACGCGGCCGAGGACATCGCCCGGGTGGTGCTCAAGGACCTCGGCGTGCCGCCGGAGCTGCGCGACGACCTGCGTCACGCCACCGAGGTCACGGCTCGGGTCAAGATCCGCGAGGACAACCGCCTCGAGTCGGCGTCGCTCCGCGACCTCGAGCTGCCGGCCCGGACGGGCATGTGGGTCATCGCCGTGCGGCGGGACATCGACTGGTTGTACGGCCCGGGTCCGGACGACGTCCTGCGCGAGGGTGACGTGCTGTTCCTGCAGGGTCCGCGCGAGGGCGTCGACCACGTCCGTGAGCTGGCCGGCGGGACCCCACGCGCGCTGCCTCCACCGGCGGAGCGCGCGAAGCTGTCCAACCTCGATCGCGCCGTGGACCTGGTCGTCGAGCTGAAGAACGCCTCCGAGGTCGCCGTCGGGCTGGCGTACTCCGCCATCCTCCTGCAGGACCTGTCCCTCGCGACCGAGGTCAGCGCCATCGAGGACGCCTCGGACGACCTCTACCACCAGCTCGAGGGCTGGGTGCTGCGCGCGGCGGCGGAGCTCGACGACCCCGACGAGCTGCGGGGTCTGCTCCACCTCGCGTCCGCGTCGGAACGGATCGTCGACGCGGCGCAGTCGATGA
>CAYSTY010000246.1:0-4136 GCA_964433685.1 uncultured Actinomycetota bacterium
TCAGCCCGAGGACGTTCTCGACACCCTCGGGGTTGGCGACGTCGACGATCGCGAACCGCTGCTCCGGGTTGTCCGCCGCCGCGTTGAAGGTGACCTCCTCGAGCAGGAAGCCGACCGGGACGATGATGTCGCAGTCACCCTGCTGGATGAAGGTCTGCATGTTCGGCTCGAAGTCCGTCTCGGACGTCGACTCGAGCACCTGGACCTCGATACCGAGCTCCTCCTCGGCACGCTGCAGGCCGTTGTAGGAGGTCTCGTTGAACGACTCGTCGTCCACGCCGCCCTGGTCGGTGATCATGCAGCCCTTGAAGTCGACCTCCTCGACCGCGGCGCCGTCGTCATCGGCCTCCACGTCGCCGTCGTCCTCGGCAGCAGCGCCGTCGTCGGTCTCGGTCGTCTCGTCGGTCTCGTCCTCGGGGGCGTCACCGCAGGCGCTGAGCACCAACGTGCCGGCCAGCGCGAGCGCTACCGCGCGGGTCATCTTCCTCATCGCGTGATCCTTCGATCTGCGTCGTCCGACGGGTGTGCTCCACCCGAGGGAGGGGGTTCATCCAGCGGATGCTGAGTCGAGCCTGGGGGCTGCCGGAGAGGGCGGCCAGGCGTGGGCCGTGGCCCGATGGCCAGGATGCTACTACGCAGGTCGTACCTACCGGCAGGGTCCTGCGGCCTGTGCGTCCAGCGTCCAGCCGGCGGACCGCAACGACCGGTCACACGAGGTAGCGGATCTCGCCGTCCGATGCGCGGACGACGGCGCGCGCTGCGGCGTGCAGCTGGCCGTGCAGGGCACGGAAGCGGGCGACGTGCGGGTCGCTGTGCTCCGGCTCGTCCGACGCGGCAGGCTCGTCCGTGGCGGCAGGCTCGTCGCGCGGCGCGGACGTGTCGTCGAGGAGGCCGGCGAGCTCGGCGTCCCAGTCCGCGGCGGCGGCGGCGCGCTGCAGGTGCATCGCCGGTGCCTGGACCAGCGCCCGGTCCAGATCCTGCACGATGGTCACCACCACGTCGGTGGAGGTGCGCACGCCGGGTTGCGCCAGCAGCCGCAGGGCCTGGAGCTTGCGCATCGCCAGCGCCGCGATCGCGACCGGGTCGGCGAGCTGGTGGACGGCCGCGTCCACGTCGGTCAGGTCCAGCGCGACCTGGGCGGGCACCTCGAACCACCCCTGGAGCGTGGTGAACAGCTCCTCGGTGACGCTGTGCAGCGCGAGCAGCTCGTCCGGTTTGGGGATGGTGTCCACGTGGCGCCTCGGTCCGACCGTGCGCCAGCGTAGGGGGCGAGCGGCGTCAGTCCCGCTCGCGCACGTCGAGCTCGTCCGGCAGCGCCGGGCAGTCCTGCCGTTGCGATGCCGCCAGGAGCGCGTCGGCAGCCGCCGGGTCGACCGGGTCGGTGCCCTCGGTCGCTCCTGCGGCGCCCGCGGTGGCCTCGAGGTACGCCTCGCGGTCGACGCACGCGACGGTCAGCGACCGGGCGCGGGCCTCGACACCGGGGGCGGAGGTCTCGAAACGATCGACCGGTACGAGCACCTGGGTGGTGCGCTCGGCGATGAGGCGGTGGACGAGCGGGCGCAGGTCCTGGTCGAAGGCCTCGGCGTCCGCGGCACGGGCGTCGAACCGCTGCTGGGCGGCCGGTTCGGCCAGGCCCAGCTCGCGCAGGGCGACGTACCCGGTCAGGTGCCGCTGACGGGCGCCGAGCGCGAGCCGCAGCCCCGTCTCCGCCCGACCGCGCAGCTCGTCGGCGTCGGTGGCGGTGCCCTCGTCGTCGCTGGCGTCGAGCGGGAAGGCGAGGTCGGCGGCCTCCCACGCGGTGAGCTGGTCGTAGGCGTAGCGCAGGTCGAGCCACCCACGGGCGACCGCGGCGACCGCGTCGGCCGCGGCGGTGTCGGCATCGTCGGCATCGACGTACAGCCCGAGCAGGTCGGTCTCGAGGGTCCCGAGGGTCGCGGCAGCGCCGGCGACGTCGCCCTCGAAGCTGCCCCAGGTGCCGTCCTCGGCGACGGTCACGGCGGTCGGGGCCGGATCGGCGGGGAGCTGCGGCTCGAGCGCGTCGAGACGCGCGAGCAGCGCGGTGTCGTCACTGCCCACGGGGGCCGCGTCGTCCTGCTGTGCGACGGCGACGGTGACCCCGAGGCTGGTGGCGAGCACGCTGAGGGCAGCCACGAGCCCGATCGAGCGACGACGGCGAGTGACCACGAGCGACCCTCCAGGTGGCACCCCGGTGCGGGGCGGAAGACACGTCTTCACCGGAGGTATCGGCACGAGGTGGTGGTCACTACAGCACTGTGGGGGCAACGCGTGCGCGCTGCCCCCACGGTGGTGGTCGGGACGGATCGATCAGCGAGGGTCAGTAGCGGTAGGTGTCGTCCTTGTACGGCCCTGCGACGTCGACGCCGAGGTACTCGGCCTGCTCGTCGGAGAGGGTCGTCAGGCGCGCACCGATCTTGTCGAGGTGGAGACGCGCGACCTCCTCGTCGAGGTGCTTGGGCAGGACGTACACCTCCTCCTTGTAGTCCTCGTGGTGCTGCCACAGCTCGATCTGGGCCAGGACCTGGTTGGTGAAGGAGGTCGACATCACGAACGAGCTGTGCCCGGTCGCGCAGCCGAGGTTCACCAGGCGTCCCTCGGCGAGCAGGATGATGCTGCGGCCGTTGGGCAGGTGCACGAGGTCGACCTGGGGCTTGACGTTGGTCCAGTCGTACTCGCGCAGCGCCGAGGTCTCGATCTCGGTGTCGAAGTGACCGATGTTGCAGACGATCGCGTGGTCCTTCATCTCCAGGACCAGGTCGCGGGTGATCACGCCCATGTTGCCGGTGGCGGTCACGAAGATGTCGGCGACCGGTGCGGCCTCCTCCATGGTGACCACGCGGTAGCCCTCCATCGCGGCCTGCAGGGCGTTGATGGGGTCGATCTCGGTGACCAGGACCGTGGCACCCATGCCGCGCAGCGCCTGGGCGCAGCCCTTGCCGACGTCCCCGTAGCCGGCGACCACGGCGATCTTGCCGGCGATCATCACGTCGGTCGCGCGCTTGATGCCGTCGACCAGCGATTCGCGACAACCGTAGAGGTTGTCGAACTTGCTCTTGGTGACCGAATCGTTGACGTTGATCGCCCGGAACGCGAGCTCGCCGCGCGCGGACATCTGCTGCAGCCGGTGCACGCCGGTGGTGGTTTCCTCGGTGACGCCGACGATCGCGTCGAGCTGGCGCTGGTACCAGCCCGGGTCCTGCTCGAGCCGCCTGCGGATCGAGGCGAAGAGGAACTTCTCTTCCTCGCTCGTCGGATGGGCGACGAGGCTGGCATCCCTGGCGGCGCGCGCGCCCAGGTGCAGCAGCAGGGTGGCGTCGCCGCCGTCGTCCAGGATCATGTTGGCGGGCTCGCCGTCCGGCCACTCGAAGATGTGGTGCGTGTAGTTCCAGTAGTCCTCGAGGCTCTCGCCCTTGTGGGCGTAGACGGCGACGCCCGACTCGGCGATCGCGGCGGCGGCGTGGTCCTGGGTCGAGAAAATGTTGCACGAGGCCCAGCGCACCTGCGCGCCCAGCGCGGCCAGGGTTTCGATGAGGACCGCGGTCTGGATCGTCATGTGCAGCGATCCGGCGATGCGCGCGCCGGCGAGCGGCCGGCTGCCGGCGAACTCCTCCCGGATGGCCATGAGGCCGGGCATCTCGGTCTCGGCGATCCGGATCTCCTTGCGGCCCCATCCGGCGAGCGCAATGTCGGCGATCTTGTAGTCGGGCGGTGTCGGGATCTGGCGGGCTGCGGACATGGGAACTCCTGGTCGTCTGTTCTGACGGCCGCAGCGAGACGGATCCTGGGGAGCTCGCTGGCCGTCGGTAAACGGTTCAACGAGCGCGGTTGCGGTGATCGGTGCCCGGCCCTGGCGGCCGGCGGATCGGTTCCGAGCCTGGCGACCGGCATGGCGGTCGTTGCAGCGCTCCTCGGACCCCGAATTCTAGCGGATTTCCGCGAGGCGGCGGCATCGGCCGCCTCGCGGATGTCGCGCCCGGCGCGACTTTTCCGCAACCGCCTCAGGCGAGGCGCAGCGCCTCGGCGCGGTCGGTGCGCTCCCAGCTGAATTCCGGCTCGTCGCGGCCGAAATGACCATAGGCCGCCGACTTGCCGTAGATCGGGCGCAACAGGTCGAGCAT
>CAYSTY010000247.1:0-4133 GCA_964433685.1 uncultured Actinomycetota bacterium
CCAGGCGACCTCCTTGCGCAGGAGGTTCTGGGCCCGCAGCGACGCGCGTTCGCGGCTCGCGGCCCGTTCGACGCGGGCTTCGAGCAGCGAGGAGTACGAACCGTCGTGCCACCACAGCCGCCCCTCCGCGCGGACGGTCGGCGGTTCGAGGTCGAGCATCCGGTCGGTGACGCGCTCGAGCACGTACCGGTCGTGGGTGACCATCACCACCGCGCCGGTGCGCCGGCGCAGCTCCTGCTCGAGCCAGTCGATGGTGTCGACGTCGAGGTGGTTGGTCGGCTCGTCGAGGATGAGCAGGTCGGACGGCGGCAGCAGCGTGCGCGCGAGGTCGACGCGACGCCGTTGACCACCGGACATGGCGCCGGTGCGGTGCTCGGGGTCGACCCGGAGCGCCGCCAGCAGCCGTTCGACCTCGTCGGGCCGCGCGGTCGGGTCCGCGTCGAGGACCGCCTCGAGCGCCGGCACGTCGACCAGGCGCGGGTCCTGGGTGAGGAACCCGGTCCGCAGGCCCGTGCGGCGCACGATCCGGCCGGCATCCGGCTCGCGCTCCCCGGCCAGCATGCGCAGCAGCGTGGTCTTGCCCGAGCCGTTGGGCCCGACCAGCCCGACGCGGTGCTCGGAGGACAGGCCGAAGGACGCGTCGGCGAAGAGGGTGCGACCCTCGACGGACGCGCTCACGGCATCGACGGAGAGCAGGTGCATCGGGCGCAGGGTAGGGGCGCCGCGCCGGTAGCCTCGACCGGGCCCCGGTGGCGCGACCGGACCTCCCCGCCACGCGCCCGGTCCCGCTCCCCGTCCGAGGTGCTCGCCGTGCTCAGCCTGTCCGACGTCGTCCTGCGCGTGGGTGGACGCCCGCTGCTGCGGGACGTCAGCCTGCGCTTCCCCACCGGGTCGCGCACCGCGCTGGTGGGTGGCAACGGGGCCGGCAAGACCACGCTGCTGCGCACCATCGTGGGGGAGCGCGAGCCGGACGAGGGCGTGGTGTCGCGGCCCAAGGACCTGCGGCTCGGCTTCCTGCCCCAGGACGTGGTCGACTCGCTCGGGGTGCGCGGCAAGGGCGGCGCCGAGGGGACCGTCCTCGAGCACGTGCTCGAGGGCGCGTCGCACATCCTCGACCTCGAGGCCCGGCTGCGTGAGCTCGAACGCCGCATCGAGGTCGCCGACGAGGCCGAGCAGGAGCGGCTCCTGGCCGACTACGGCCGCACCACCGACGCCTTCGAACAGCTCGGCGGCTACGAGGTCGAGTCCGAGGCGCACCGGGTCCTGTCGGGTCTCGGCTTCCCACCTGACCAGCACGACCGTCCGACCACGGAGCTGTCCGGTGGGTGGCGGGTGCGCGCCGCGCTGGCCAAGCTGCTGCTGTCCGAGCCCGACCTGCTCATCCTCGACGAGCCGACCAACCACCTCGACGTGGAGACGATCACCTGGCTCGAGTCGACGCTGACCTCGCTGTCGGGGGCGCTGCTGTTCGTCAGCCACGACCGCGACTTCATCGATGCCGTCGCCGACACCATCGTCGAGGTCGCGGCCGGCACCGCCACCTCCTACGACGTGCGCACGGGGACGATCGTGGCCGAGGAGGGCGGGTTCGCCGCGTTCGTGCACCAGCGCGAGGAACGGCTCGCCGCGCTGCGTGCGGCCCGCAAGCAGCAGGACCGCCAGCTCGCGGAGACCGAGCGGTTCGTCGAACGGTTCCGCTACAAGGCCACCAAGGCCAAGCAGGTGCAGTCGCGGATCAAGGCGCTCGACAAGGTCGAGCGCATCGAGGTCGCCGACCACCGCCACCTCGTGGCCAAGTTCTCCTTCCCCGACCCGCCACGCGCCGGCCGCGTGGTGGCGGAGGCGAAGGGCCTGCGCGTCGCGTACGGCGAGAACGTCTCCTCGGGCTCGGGGAGCTACAACTTGGTGCTGGACGGGGTGGACCTCGCGATCGAGCGTGGACGCAAGATCGCCGTCCTCGGACCGAACGGTGCCGGCAAGACCACGCTCCTGCGGGTCATGGCCGGCCAGCTGGCACCGACGTCGGGCACCTTCGAGCTCGGTCACAACGTCGACGTCGCGGTCGTGGACCAGCACCAGGCCGAGGTGCAGGACCTCGACCGGACGGTGCTCGAGGAGTTCCGCACGGCGCTGGTCGCCTCGCACTCGGGGCGCGACATCAGTGACCGGCACCGCTCGCTCAACCACCGTTCGATGCTGGGGGCGTTCGGGTTCCCCGGCGACCTCGCCGAGCGGGTGGTCGGGATGATGTCGGGTGGTGAGCGGACCCGGCTCGGGTTGGCCAAGGTCATGGCGTCGCCCGTGAACCTGCTGCTCCTCGACGAGCCGACCAACCACCTCGACCTCGCCTCGCGGGACGTGCTCGAGGATGCGCTGCAGGCCTACCCGGGGACGGTCCTGCTCATCACCCACGACCGGCACGTGATCCGCGCCGTCGCCGACGGCATCATCGAGGTGTCCGGGGGTGGGGCCCGGTTCTTCGACGGCACCTACGAGGAGCTGCTCGAGCGACGGGCCGCGGCTGCGAGCGTCGCGGGTCGGCCGGCCCCGAGCGGGGTCGGCCGGTCGGCGGGTCCGGCCCGTCCCGAACGAACGGAGCGGTCGGCGCGGGACAAGCGGCGCGAGGCCGAGCAGCGCCAGGCACGGCACGCGGCGACCAAGGACCTCAAGCGTGAGGTGACGCGCATCGAGCGCGAGCTCGGGAAGGCCGAGGCCCAGGTCGCCGAGCTCGGCCGTGAGCTCGCCGATCCGGACGTCTACGCCGACAACGAGCGGGTCAAGGACCTCGTGGCCCGGCACGCGGCGGCCAAGGACGCCGCCGCCCTGCTGATGGAACGCTGGGAGCGGGCCTCGGTCGCGCTCGAGGCGGCCGAGGCCACCGCCGCGCGCGCCTGAGGTGTCCGCCGGTCGGCCGCGGCCGCGCGGACGCCGCCCGGACAGCGTGGGGATACGCCCGGCATCCCCACGCTCGTCACCGTCGCCGGCACTGCTCGTTGGGACCCTCGCAGCGGCGGCACGGGAGATCGGACCGCCACGACGGACGATGGGAGCTCGGGCATGGCACGCAAGCGACTGCTCACGATCCTGGCGGGGGTGACCGCCGCGGTGACGGTGACGGCCGCACCCGCAGCCGCCCAGATCCGCCTCCCCGGGCTCGGTGAGATCACCCTCGGCGCGGACGAGTGTCTGGAGATCGGCGTCGACATCTCCCTCGTCGACGCGTTGCGGATCGACCCGTCGATCTGCATCAGCGAGGACGGCGTGGAGATCGAAGGCGGTGCCGCCGGCATCGACGTGGGTCAGATCACCGAGCCGGTGGAAGAGGTGACGCGCAAGGTCGCCGAGGGCGCCAAGGCCGCGACCGACCGGTCCCCGGAGCCGAGCACGCCGCCGTCCGACACGCCGTCGAAGCCCGCGGCCCCCGCGAAGGGTGATGGTGGCGGGTCCGCGGGTTCCGACCGCGGGAACGCGACCCAGGGCACCGACCGCGGTGGCGACGGCGGTGCGAGCGCGAGCGACCGATCGAACGGTGCGGACGTCGAGGCATCCGGCTCCGCCCGCGCGCCCCAGGTCAGCGACCCGGCTCGTGATGCCCAGCTCGGTGCCCTCCGGGCGCTGCGCAACGACCTCGCCGCCGGTTCGCCCGGCTACCGCGCCACCGCCGGGCCGGTGCAGACGCTCGGTCCTCTCTCGAGCGCGGGCGGCGACCTCGCCGCACCGCAGGTCGCCGAGGCCGGAGCTGGCGAGGTGGTGCCCGGCGTGGACGAGCGTCTCGCACCCGAGGTGACGACCAGCGACGACGGTCAGGACGCCGTCCTCGCCTCCAGCTCACCGGCAGCTGACATCACCGAGGCACCGCTCGCGCTCCAGCTGCTCGCGGCCGCCCTCGTCCTCGGTGCGGCGGCGGTGTGGACCATCGCTGCACGCGAGCTCGGGCGCTCGCAGGACACCACAGCCTGACCGTCCCCCCGGTCACGTGCGACGCCCCCGCCGATGGCGGGGGCGTCGCCTCGTGACGGGGCGGGTCAGCGGGCGTCGACCTCGACGTAGTCCCGCTCGTCGGGGCCGACGAACAGCTGGCGCGGCCGCACGATGGCCTGCTCGTCGTCGAGCAGGTTCTCCTGCCAGTGGGC
>CAYSTY010000248.1:0-4130 GCA_964433685.1 uncultured Actinomycetota bacterium
CGAGGGCGACGTAGTTGAGCAGCAGCGAGGTGATGATCTCGCTGGTGTCGAGCCAGGCCCGGGCGATGGCGGGCACCGCGATCCACACGGCGCCACCGACCATCCCGGCGACGATCACCAGCGGGATGAGCACGCCGGACGGGGTGCCCTCGCCGGCCAGCAGCGCGACACCCGAGGCGGCGATGGCACCGACGTAGAGCTGGCCCTCCCCACCGATGTTGTAGAGCTTGAAGCGGAACGCGACCGCGGCGGCGAGGCCGGTGAGGATGAGCGCCGAGGCGCTGACCAGCGTGTCGGCGATGCCGTACCCGGTGGTGTAGGAGACGCGCAGGATCTCGCGGTAGACCGCCAGGGGGGCGAGCCCGATGGCGGACAGGAACACGGCACCCACCACCAGTGCCGCCAGGATGGACAGGACCGGCACGGCCACGAGGACGCCGGGACCGACGTCGGCGCGACGTTCGAGGGTCAGCCGCTGACGCGGTGCGGAGACGGCGGTCAACGCTCGTCCCCGGGGTCGCGACGGCCGAGGGCGCCGGCTTCCTCCAACGCTGCACGTTCGTCGTGACCGAGCATCGCCAGCCCCAGCTCGGTGACGTCCACGTCGGCGGCGTCGCGGCGGAGGACGATCCGTCCCTCGGAGATGACCACGATCCGGTCCGAGAGGGCCACCACCTCGTCGAGATCCTCGCTGAGCAGCAGGATCCCGCAGCCCTCCGCACGCCGCTGGTCGAGCAGGTCGCGCACGAACTCGGTCGCACCGACGTCCAGCCCGCGGGTGGGGGAGGCCACGACCAGGGCCTGCGCACCACGCGAGGTGTCGAGCTCGCGCGCGAGCAGCACCTTCTGGGCGTTGCCGCCCGACATGGTGCGGACGGCCGCGCCGGGGCCGGTGGTCCGGACGTCGAAGTCGTCGATGACGGCGGTCGCGGCGGCGGTCGCGCCGCGCCGGTCGAGCACCAGCGGCTGCTTGGCGGTCAGCCGCAGGTTGTCGGCCACCGACAACCCGGGTGCGAGTCCCGTGCCGAGCCGGTCCTCCGGCACGTACCCGAGGCCGGCGGTGCGGGTGCGGCGCGGCCCGGTCCCGGTGACGTCGCGGTAGCCGATCCGGACCGTCCCGCCGTCGGGGACGCGCAGCCCCGCGATCGCTTCGGCGAGCTCACGCTGGCCGTTGCCGGCGACGCCGACCACGCCGACGATCTCGCCCGCGTGGACCTCGAGGTCGACGTCGTGCAGCTGTCCGCGCCCGTCGACGGGTTCGAGGCGCAGCCCCGCCACCTGGAGCACCGGTGCGCCGGCCGGCGCCGACGCGCGGCGGGGCGACAGGTCGACGGCGCGGCCGACCATCAGCTGGGCGAGCTCGGCGGGGTCGGTGCCCTGGGCCGACAGCGAACCGACGACGCGACCGTCGCGCAGGACCGTCACCCGGTCGGAGACGGCCACCACCTCGCGCAACTTGTGGCTGATGAACACGATGGCCTTGCCGTCGGCCGCCATGGCGCGGACGGTGTCGAACAGCGCGTCGCACTCCTGGGGGGTGAGCACCGCGGTGGGCTCGTCGAGGAAGAGCACGTCGGCGCCGCGGTAGAGCGTCTTGACGATCTCCACGCGCTGCTGCTCTCCCACCGACAGGTCGCCGACGTAGGCGTCGGGGTGGACCGGGAGGCGGTAGCGCTGCGACAGCTCGGCGACGGCGTCGCGGACCTCGGTCCGGCGCCAACGCCACGGCAGGCGGCGGTCACCGAGCGCGACGTTCTCGGCGACGGTGAACCGGGGCACGAGCCGGAAGTGCTGGTGGACGATCCCGATGCCGAGCTCGAGGGCCGCCCGCGGGCTCTTGAGCACCAGCGGCTGCCCGTCGCGGCGCAGCTCGCCGGCATCGGGGCGGTACAGCCCCGTCAGCACCGATGCCAGGGTGGACTTGCCGGCGCCGTTCTCGCCGAGCAGGGCGTGGACCTCACCCCGTTCGAGGGCCAGGTCCACCTCGGCGTTGGCGACGACACCGGGGAACACCTTGGTGACGCCCACGGCCTCGAGCGCCGGTGGGGCGCCGGCGCCGGCACCAGGTGCGGCACCCGGTGAGGGGTCGGGGTTGGACGAGGCGGTCACGGTGGCGCTCCGGGGACGAGCCCGGCGGGTCCGCACGTGGGGTGCGGACCCGCCGGGCAGGTGGCGCGGTGTGGCGGTCAGCCCGCGATGTCGCCGATGACGCCCTCGACGAACCAGTCGAAGCTCATCTGGTCCTCGAAGCTCAGCGTCTCACCCTCGGCGACCCGCTCCTCGCCGTCCTGGTCGTTGATCGGGCCGTCGAACGGGGCGAACTCGCCGTCGACGATCTCCTGCTGACGGGCCTCGATCTCGCCACGGATGTCCTCGGGGACCGAGTCGCCGAACGGCGCGAGGTTGACCGTCCCGTCCGCCATCGAGCCGTAGTAGCTCTCGGACTGCCAGGTGCCGTCCATGACCTCCTGGACCCGCTGGATGTAGAACGGGGCCCAGTCCCACACGGTGGCGGTCAGCCACGCCTCGGGGACCTCCTCGGAACGGTCGGTGTGGTAGCCGGTCCAGTAGGCGCCGGCCCCGGCGGCCGCCTGCCCGGTCGCGGGCGTGTCCTGGTGCATGCCGAGGGCGTCGATACCGGCGTCGAGCAGGCTCTGCGCCGCCTGACCCTCGGTGTCGGGGTCGTACCAGGTCGACGTCCACACCACGCGGACGGTCGCGTCGGGGTTCACCGACCGGGCCCCGAGCGTCCAGGCGTTGATGCCACGCACGACCTCGGGGATCGGGAACGCGGCCACGTAGCCGAGCTCGCCGGTCTCGGAGGCAGCGGCCGCGGCCATGCCCTCGAGGAACCGGCCCTCCTCGGCGGCGCCGAAGTAGTTGCCCATGTTCTCGGCGGTCATGTACCCGGTGGCGTGCTCGAAGACGACGTCCGGGTAGTTCTCAGCCACCGCCGCCATCGGCTCCATGAACCCGAAGCTGGTCGCGAAGATGAGGTCGTGGCCCTGGCGGGCGAGGTCCTCGATCACCCGTTCGGCCTCCGGCCCCTCGGGGACCGAGTCGACGGTGGTGACCTCGACCCGGTCGCCGAACTCCTCGGTCATGGCCTGCACGCCGGTGTCGTGGGAGGTGGTCCACCCACCGTCGGTCACGGGGCTGACGTGGACGAACCCGACCCGTAGGACGTCACCGTCGCCGTCACCCTCGGCTGCCTCGCCGTCGTCGGAGCCCTCGAGACCCTCCTCGGTCCCACCATCGTCGTCCGCGGACGTCCCCGGGTCGCTCGGGTCGGCCCCCCCGCACGCCGTGACCAGGAGCGCCAGGGTCAGGACCCCGGCTGCGTGCCTGCGCACCCTCATACCTGCACCTTCCCGCGGACCCGCTCGTCCGCGTGCCTGTCGGGCCCGTGCGGCCCGATCGTCGAACACCGTGCGCCCGGGGTGGGCGGCACCGACCGGGCGGGGACACCCGGGAACCTCACGACCACAACCGTCGCGCCCGCCGACCGAGGTCGACCCGCGCCGCGGCGAGGTCCATGCCCTTCAGCTGCCCATCCTCCACCACCAGCTCGCCATCGACGAACACGTGCCGCGCCCGCCGGTCGGGTCCGAGCACCAGCCCGTCGATCGCCTCGGGGATGTCGCTCAGGTCCTCGCCGGGCCAGACGACCACGTCGGCGCGCGCGCCGGGCGAGAGCCTGCCGATGTCGTCACGTCCGAGGCAAGCTGCGCCGCCCTCGGTCGCCATCCGGAGCGCGTCGGTGGGTAGCAGCGCGTCCGGGCGCTGCGACCCCTGACGGGCCGAGAACACCGCCTGGCGCAGCTCGGTGATGAGCGTGCCCTGCTCGTTCGACGCGACCCCGTCGACGCCGAGGCCGACCGGGACGCCGGCGGCCAGGAGCTCGGGGGTGCGGCAGAACCCGGCAGCCAGGCGCGCGTTGCTCGACGGGCAGTGGGCCACCCCGGCGCCCGCTTCGGCCAGGCGTGCCACCTCGGCGTCGTCGAAGTGGACCCCGTGTGCGTACCAGACGTCGTCGGCGACCCAGCCGAGCTCGTCCATGACCGCGAGGGGGCGTTTGCCGAACCGGGCGAGGCAGTCGGCCTCCTCCTCGCGGGTCTCGGCGAGGTGGG
>CAYSTY010000249.1:0-2423 GCA_964433685.1 uncultured Actinomycetota bacterium
CGTGGTGTTCGGCCTCCAGCGTGACGCCAGTGACCGTCTCGATCGCATCGAGGACGCGCTGCAGCGCATGCTCGCCGACGATCGGCACGCCTTCGACCTGGCGATGTCCGCCCTCCTCGGCGACGTCCCGGCCCGCGACGTCGGGGCGGAACTGCGTGCCACCGACCACCGGGTCAACGAGGCCGAGCGCGACATCCGGCGCGAGCTGGTCGTCCACGCCTCGGTCCACGGCGGCATCGACACCCCCGCCGTGCTGATCTACATGTCGATCGTCAAGGACATCGAACGGGTCGGCGACTACGCCAAGAACCTGTTCGACCTCGCGCACGACGGGGCGGACCTGTCGCAGGTCCCCGATGCCGAGCACCACGGGCGGTTGCGCGAGCAGGTCTCGCAGATGATCACCGACGTGGGCGAGGCCTTCCACTCACGCGACCCGGACCGGTCCCGCGAGCTGCTCTCGACCGGTGACGCGCTGCTCGACGACTTCGACGACTCGGTGTCGGTGCTGGTCCGCGAGGAGCCGGTGGGTGAACAGGCCGTCGCCCAGGCGCTCGCGTTCCGCTACCTCAAGCGGATCGTCGCCCACCTGATGAACGTGCTCTCGGCGGTGGTGATGCCGGTCGATCGCCTCGACTACTTCGACGAGGACCCCGAGGACCGGCGCTGACCGCAGCGACTAGCTGATCGTCGCGATCCCGGCGGCCAGGTCCGCGCGTGCGACCTCGCGACCCGCCGGCGCGGTCGGTCGACCCGGCGCCGTCTCCACGGTCACGACCAGTTCGCGCGCTCCCGCGAGCGTGCCGGTACCGGCCAGGCGCCCATCCGGTGTCCGGGTCACGAGCGTGGGCTCGTCCCCGTCCGGGCCACCGGTGAGCCACACCACGTACCGCTCGTCGTAGGCGAGCTCGGGCAGGGCGACGAAGCTGAAGGCGACGTCCTGCTCGTCGACGACGACCAGCCCGCTGCCCGAACCGGTCACCTCGACGGTCACCGGCACACCGACCGCGAGTTCGGCGAGCGCGGCCGACTGCCGTTCGTCGAGCCGTTCGGCCGTCGTGACCTGGGTGCGCAGGTGCAGGTTCCAGAAGGCGAGCAACCCGAAGGTGACGACGGCCACCACCGCCACCACCGCCAACGCGCGCGAGGACACCCCGGGACCAGGTTCGTCGGCCACGTCGGTCTCGGTGGCCGTCAGCTGTTCGACCTCCGTGCGGACCCGCGCCTGCGCCCGTTCCTCACGTTCGGCCGCGGCGAGGTCGGCCGCGATGTCACGCAGCTCGGCCACGCGCATGCGGCAGTCACGGCACCCGAGCAGGTGCGCGCGGAAGTCCGCGGCGTCGCCCGCGTCGAGACCGCCGAGCACGTGCCCGACCGCCAGCTGTTCGTACCGCTCGTGCGTGTCCACCTCGGCAGCGTACGCCGACGGCGCCGGTCCGGGGGGTCAGCCGGACGGGTGAGCGGTGGGTCCACGTTCGGCGCGGCCAGCGCCGAACGTGGACACCGCCAGGACCCTCAGCAGGGACCGCCGGAGAGGTACTGGCGCGGGTTGACCGCCGAGCCGTTCACGCGGGTCTCGAAGTGCAGGTGCGGCCCGGTGGAGTTGCCGGTGCTGCCGACGTACCCGATGGTCGAACCCTGGGAGACCGACTGACCCGAGCCGACCGCGATCGAGCTCTGGTGCGCGTAGGCGGTCACGACCCCGTCACCGTGGTCGATGAGCACGAGGTTGCCGTAGCCACCCTGCCACCCCGCGAAGATGACCCGACCGGCCTTGGACGCCCCGATCGGCGTACCGGTCCGTGCACCCTGGTCGATGCCCTGGTGCATCCGGCCCCACCGCGGGCCGTACTCGGAGGTCACCGGGGCACACAGCGGCCAGGCGTAGCCCGAGGACGACGGGGCCGACACCCGTGCCGACCCACCGCCGCCACCACCACCGCCACCGCTGCTGCTGCCCCCGCCACCGCCGGCGCGCGGGCGGGCGGCCTCCTGCTGCCGGCGACGCTCGGCCTCGCGGGCCTGTCGCCGCGCCTCCTCCTGCTGCTCACGGATCAGCTCCTCGATGCGGGCCGACTCCTCCTCGAGGTCGTCGCGCTCGCGGTCGAGTTCCTCGACCCGCGCCCGGGCGTCCGCGGCCGCGAGGGCCCGCGAGTTGCGCAGCCGTTCGACCTCGGCGAGCAGGTCCTGCTGTTCGGCGAGCATCTCGTCGAGCCGCTGCTCCTCGATGGTCAACCGGTCGCGTTCGGCGTCGACGGCGACCTCCGCCGCCGCGAGCGACTCCGAGGTCGACGCGTCCCCGACGGTCAGCGCCCGTAGGTAGGTCGAGCGCGCCAACGCCTCCTCCGCGCCCTCCGACGACAACAGGACGTCGAAGTCGCGGACCGCGCCCTGCTTGAACATCGACGTCGCCCGAGCCTCCA
>CAYSTY010000249.1:2523-4116 GCA_964433685.1 uncultured Actinomycetota bacterium
CGCGACGAGCGCGGGGATCGCTCGCGAGGAACGGATCGGCACGGACGACTCCGGTTCGGCACACCTTGCGGACCCGACCGGTGACGGGACCTCGGCGCGAGGCCCTCGACCGCCGGTGCGAGCAGCGTGCCCGGGGCACGAGGCCGCGGGCACGGCCGCAGACGGTACCGGAACCTGTGCCGGCACACAGCTTCCCGCCACGAACAGCGGGCGCGCGACCACCCGTTCGTTACCCTCGCCGCGCACCTCCCGCTACGGGGTGGTGCGCGCGCCGCCGCGACCTCATCCCGGGGCTCCCACCGCGCCCTCGGGAGCTCCGCGACCGCGCTCGTCACCCGTGCTGGGGGATCCGAACACCATGGCCCTGCGCCGTCCCGCCGTCCTCGTCGCCGCCACGGTCGCGGCCCTCGCCGTGCTCGCCATCGTGGCCCTGTGGGTCGCCCAGAGCGGCCGCGCCCTCCCCAACACGTCCGTGGCCGGGGTCGACGTCGGCGGCGCCGACCCCGACCAGATCCGCGAGCGCATCGGGCCGCTGGCCACCGCGCGCGAGACCGACGAGGTCGTCTTCACCTTCGAGGACGAGCGTTTCGCGTTCCAGCCGTCCGAGGACCTCGGCTACACCATCGACGTGGACGCGACCGTCGAGGCTGCGCTCGGGCGTGGCCGGTCGAACCCGTTCAGCGACGTCCCGGTGCGGATCGGGGCGCTGTGGAACGACCACGACGTCGCCCTGGTCGAACAGGTCGACCGCGCCCGGCTCGTCGAGGTGGTCGACGAGATCGCGGCCGAGGTCGACCGCGACCGCTTCTCCGGTGCGGTCCTCGCCGATCCCGAGACGCTGGAGGTCACCCTCGAGCGTCCGCTCGGAGCCGCCGAGGTCCAACGCGACGAAGCGGTCACCGCCCTCGAGACCGCCCTGCGTACCGACGGGCCCGACGAACTCGAGCTGCCGGCCGCGACCGAGGAGCCACCGATCGCGCCGGCGGACGCCGAAGCCGTCGCCGACCAGGTCGAGGCCGCCATCGCCGAACCCTTGGTGCTGCGCGTCGACGACGAGTCCCTGACCCTGGAGCCGGGCCAGCTCGCGGCGCTGCTCGAGGTCGGCGAGTCCGAGGATGGCACCAGTCTGGAGCTGCGGGTCACCGAGGAACGCGTCGAGGAGCTGCTCGAACCGGCCGCGTCCGACCGGTTCGACGTCAGCCCGTCGAACGCCTCCTACCGCACCTCACGCACCCCGCCGGCCAGCTTCGACGACGCGGGCAGCAGCAGCTGGGCCCCCGTGGAGATCGGCGCCGTCGAGGTGGTCCCGGGACGCGAGGGCCGACGGTTCGTGGCGGCGACCGCGGCCACGCAGCTGACCGACGCGCTGCGGGCGGCCGATCGGCGGATCGACCTCGAGGTCGAGGTCACCTCACCGCAGCTGCCCGACGCCACGGCCGAGGAGCAGCGGCCCACCCACCTGGTGTCGACGTTCACCACCTACTACACGGCGGGGCAGACCCGGGTGGCCAACATCCAGCGCCTCGCCGACGTGGTCGACGACACGCTGGTGCTGCCCGGCGAGCAGTTCTCGATCAACGAGCTGTCGGGTGA
>CAYSTY010000250.1:0-4115 GCA_964433685.1 uncultured Actinomycetota bacterium
TCGTCCGCGGTGCCGTCGTCCGCGGTGCCGTCGTCCGTGTCGCCGTCGTCCGTGTCGCCGTCGTCCGTGTCGCCGTCGTCGTCGGTCGGCTCGCCACCATCCGCGTCGTCCTCCGGCTCCTCCTCCGGCTCCTCGTCCGGCTCGTCGGGGGTGCTCGGTGGTGGTGGCGGTGGCGGTGGTGCCGGGCGCAGCTCCTCGAAGCGTCGCAGTTGGCTGCGGTCCGGTGCGGGGAAGGAGCCGGGGTCCTGATCACCGACCAGATCGTCGACGTAGTTGCCGAAGATCGTCGCCGGGTACGACCCGCCGGTCACGCTCCCCATGGAGGAGTTGTCGAGGTTGCCGACCCACACCGCGGTCGTCACGTCGGGGGTGTAGCCCACGAACCACGCGTCGACGCTGTCGTTGGTGGTGCCGGTCTTACCCGCGGTCGGCTGCCGGGTGTCGGCGGCGGTGGCGGTCCCGCTCGTGACCACGTCCACCAGCACGTCGGTCACCACGGCCGCGGTGTTCGGGTCGATGACCTGTTCACCCTCGATCTCGTGCTCGTACAGCACCTCACCGTCGTGCGTCTCGATACGGCTGATGACGAAGGGGTCGTGCTGGACGCCGCCCGAGGCGAGCGTCCCGTACGCCTCGGCCATCTCGAGCGGGGTCACCCCCTGGCTGCCGAGCACGGCCGACGCCACGGGAGACAGTTCGGTGTCGATCCCCATCTCGGTCGCCGTGTCGGTCACCCGGTCGAGCCCGATCGCGTCCGCGAGCGCGACGTAGGCGGTGTTGACCGAGCGTACGGTCGCCTCCCGCACCGTGATGTCGCGGAACGACTGGTCACCGAAGTTCGTGGGTTCGTAGTCGTCGTCGCCCTCGATCTCGAGCGTGAAGTCGTTCGGTCCGTCGAGCCGGGTCGCATCGGGGTCGTAACCGTCCTCGACGAAGGCCGCGAGGGCGAAGGTCTTGAACGCCGAACCCGGCGAGCGCACCGACTGTCGCTCGATCGCCACGTTGTACTGCTGTTCCTCGAAGTCGCGTCCCCCGACGAGGGCGAGCACGGCGCCGGTGTCGTGGTCGATGGTGACCACGCTCCCGCTGTGCTCGGTGTCGGCCAACCCCTCGTTGAGGTGCGCGACCGCGAGCTGCTGGGCGCGGGGGTGGTAGGTCGTGGTGATGTCCAGCCCGACCGTCGGGTCGCGGTCGTCATCGAGCTGCTCGAGGAGCCGCGCGACCTCGCGTTCCACCGCGTCGACGAAGTACGCCTCGTCCCCGAAGTCGACCAACGGTCGGTCCCGCAGCGCGGGCAGCTCGGCGCCGATCAGCTCGTCGGCTTCGGCACGGGTGATGGCCTCGATCTCGACCATGCCCTCGAGCACGAAGTCCCGTCGGGCGGCGGCCTCGTCGGGGTTCCGGGCAGGATCGAACGCCGTCGGTGCCGCGATCATGCCGGCCAGCACGGCCGCCTGGTGCAGATCGAGTTCGGTGGCAGCGACGTCGAAGTAGGTGCGGGCCGCGGCTTCGATGCCGTACGCCTGCCGTCCCCACGGCACGGCGTTGAGGTAGTTCTCGAGGATCTGGTCCTTCGACAGCTCGCGGTCGAGCCGGACCGCCGTCGCGGCCTCGCGGAACTTGCCGAGGTAGGTGTCGGGGATGTCGGTGATGGCGAGCTCGACGTACTGCTGGGGGATGGTCGACGCACCCTGCACCCGGTCGCCGCGCGTCAGGTTCGCCCAGGTCGCGCGGAGGATCCCCCGCGGGGAGATCCCCGAGTGGTCGTAGAAGGACCGATCCTCGGCGGCGACGACCGCCTGTGGGACGTGGTCGGGCAGGTCCTCGATCGACTGGTTGGCGCGCACGGCTGCCGGTTGGAGGGTCGCGATCAGCTCGTCGTGGCGGTCGTTGATCACCGACGGGTCGGGGATCGCCAGCTGGTCCGGTGACGGGATCGTGGCGTCGTCGTAGATGCTCCAGAACGCGAACGCCCCCGCCGCGACGAGCAGCACGCCCGCCACGACCGAGATGCTCATCAGGACCACCGCGCGGCGCACCCACGGGGAGCGGCCACCCGCGACGACCTCGCCGGCGACCGGTTCGTCGTCGACCGGTGGTTGTTGCTCGCTCACGTTCGGCCCTCTGTGACAGCACCGGAACCCTCGGACCGACAGAGGGTCGCGGACGCCGTCCGGCGGTGGGTCGCCGGGTCCCCTCCCTCCGGACCGCTACGCCGCGTGACCCGTACGAACGGCGGTGCTCCGAGGCGGTGGAGGGGGCAGGAGGTCAGGGGCGGCGCGGGGTGTCCTGCTCGCGCAGGTCGATGTCCGAGGTGGCCGTGTGCCGGTCCGCCGCGTCACGCGACGCGCGTTCCTGCTCCGCTGCCCACTGCTCGGGGGTCGTGTCGGCAGCCTCCGCGCCCCGTTCCCCGAGCGGCTCGGGCGCACCCACCGTGGTGTCGCGCGCCGTCTGACGCTCGATCTCCGCGTTGATCTCCGCACCGAGCAGCACGATGAACGAGGTGAGCATCAGCCACAGCATCAGGATGATGATCCCCGCGAACGTCCCGTACGTCTCGCCGAAGTTGCCGAAGTTCTCCACGTAGAGGGTGAACACCGCGGACCCCAGCAACCACAGCGTGGTCGCGATGACGGCACCCCAGCTCACCCAGCGCACCCGGGGTTGATCGCGGTCGGGGGCCAGCTTGTAGAGCCCGGCGAGCGCGGCCATCGCCAGCAGCGCCAGGGCGGGCCAGGTACCGATGCGGATCGCGAGCTCCCCGACCCGCCCGAGCCCGAACGTCTCGAGGGCGGCGGGGAGCACGGCGATCAGCCCGACGGTGACCAGCAGACCGATGATGCCCGCGAAGGTGAGCAGCAGCGCGAGGCCGCGCTTGACGGGGAACTTGCGCCGGTCGACCTCGTCGTAGGCGGCGTTGATCCCCTCGATGAGGCCGGCCATGCCGCCGGATGCGCTCCACAACGCCAGCAGCACGGAGATCACCAGGGCGACCCCGAGGGTCGAGCTCTCGCTGGCCGCCACCTGCTGCATCTGCTGGTCGAGCAGCTCGGCGGCACCTCCGGGGAGCGCGGAGGTGAACTGCTCGAGCTGGGTCGCGATCTGCTGCGGATCGGCCACGAGTCCCCAGATGCTGATGATGGCCACGATGCTGGGGAACAGCGCGAGCAGCCCCTTGAAGGCCACACCGGCGGCGAGCAGGGACACGTGGTCGAGCTTGAGGCTCGCGACGACGCGCGACCCGATGGCCTTCCATCCGGGCCCCGGGATCTCGCTCGGGCGGTCGGCCCGCCGCCCGTCGGTCCGGGCGGCCGCGTCGTCAGGTCCGTCGGCGAGTCCCACGATGGCTCCTGTCAGGCCGCGAGGCCGAGTCGGGTGGCCAGTCCGCGGACGAGTTCGCGCGGACGTTGCTGCTCCTCCATGCGCGAGCCGACCGCGATCATCGCCGCGGTGGTGGCCACGGTGGCCCACTGCGTCGTCTTGAGCTTGCGGTGGAGCGCGGCGACCTCGACGTCGGTGTCACCGTCCCCGGCGGCGGCCCGTTCGCCGAGCTGCCGACCGATGCGACGGGCGGACAGTTCGGCGAGGAGCGCGGCCCCGGTCAACGCGCTGCGGACGGCGACCGTGCGACCCCCGCCGGTCTCTGCGCCCAGTCGGCCCTTGTTGGCGTAGGTGAGCCCCACGCCGGCGACCAGGTGGGCGGCGATCGCGGGGGTGCTCACCCGGTGCCAGCGACGCCAGGCCCGGTCGGCACCGGTCACACGCGCGGTCACGTCGTTCCCGACGGACGCGGCCGCGTCGATGGAGGTGGCACCCATGAGCGCGCCACCGAGCCAGACCGACTGGGTCAGGTCGTGGAGGGTGTGCAGGGCGGTGTCGAGGTCGCGTCCGGGCACGCGGGGCTCCTGGTCGGCTCCTGCGACCTTGCGGTCCGCCGCGGTCTCCCGGGCGTGGTCACCCCGGCCCCTCGACCGCCCCAACGCCCCGGACGCGGTGGGGTCGGTGGCCGTCCGACCACCTCAGCGAGCCCGGCCACCACCGCCGAAGCTGATGGCCATGTCCTCGAGCACCGCGGTCACGAAGGGGCGGTGACCGTCGAGGTGGTGCAACGGCGA
>CAYSTY010000251.1:0-4112 GCA_964433685.1 uncultured Actinomycetota bacterium
TGACGGCGAGCTTGGAGTAGATGCGGTTGATGGTGTTCTTGACCGTCTTCTCGGCCAGGAACAGCTCCTCGGCGATCTGCCCGTTGGTGCGCCCACGAGCGATGGCATCCATCACCTCGGCCTCACGCTCGGTCAGGTCGTGCCCCCCGGCCCGCAGACCCAGCTGTGGCGCCGACGCCGGCGCATCCGATCGCAACGCCTCGAGCAGGGCCGGCATCACCTCCGGGGCGACGGCGGTGCGGTCACCAGCCACCTCGCGGATGCACCGGGCCAGCTCCTGGGGCCCGAAGGTGCCGTGCACCAGGTAGCCGCTGGCGCCGTTGCGCAGCGCCCCGGCGACCACGTCCGGGTCGTCCGCGTAGGTGAGCATCAGCACGCGCGTGCGCTCGCTCAACGGGCCTGCGGCGGTGACACCGTCCATGACGGGCATCCGTACGTCGAGCAGCACGACGTCCGGGTCGAGCGCGTCGGTCCGTTCGATGGCTTCGCGGCCCGTCGCGGCCTCACCCACCACCTCGATGTCGGGGATCGTGGCGATGAGCGCCGACAGCCCGGAGCGGATGACGTCGTTGTCGTCGACCACCAGCACACGGATCACGGCGCACCCTCCGGCGTCTGGCCGGCGATCGCCGGCGGTAGCTGCCCTTCGCGCTCCCCCGCCGTGGTGCGAGGGACCACCACCTCGATGCTGGTGCCGTCCCCCGGACGGCTGACCAGCGCGAGCCGGCCCCCGACGGACTCGGCACGCTCACGCATGCCGATGACGCCGAAGTGGCCAGCGACGGCGAGGTCGTGCAGGTCGGCGGGTGGCGTGAACCCGCGTCCGTCGTCCCGGATGGTGAGGGTGACCTCGGAGCCGTCGCGCAACGTCAGGTCGACCTGCTCCGCCTCGCCGTGCTCGCGTGCGTTGCGGAGCGCCTCCCGAGCGACGCAGAACAGCTCGTACCGCGCGGACGGGGACAGTCCAGCGCACGCCTCGAGGTCCAACTCGACCCGGACGCCGGTGCGTGCGGCCCAGGTCGTCGCCGCCTCGCGCAGCGCGTCGCCGAGCGGACGCTCGAGGTCGTCCTGGCGCAGGTCGGTGATCAGCGCGCGAGCCTCCTGTGCCGCACGCTCGGCCGTGCCCGCCAGGTTCGCGGCCGTCGTCACCGCCAGATCCGGTGCGGTCCGCAGCAGTTCGGGGAGGGCCGTGGCCGACAGGGCGATCCCGTGGAGGGTCTTGGCCAACGTGTCGTGCATCTCCCGAGCCAGACGGGTGCGCTCGACCGACGCAGCCTGGTTCAGGCTCGCCTCGGCGAGCGCCGCCGCCGACCGTTCCTGACGGACCAGCAGCTCACGGACGGCCGCCCCGCCGGCGGCTGCTGCGGGGATGAGCGCCGGGGTCCCGGCGACGGCGGCGACCGTGAGGTCGTCACCGCTGAGCAGGAGCCCGGCGATCCAGGCCATGAGCAACGCCGAGCCGATGACGATCGCACCGAGCACCCCGTACAGGGCGCCGCTGACCAACGCGGTCGAGGCGACGAAGAGCCCGAACGGGGTCTCGAACCCGAGGAGCGCGAGCACCGCGACGGACAGGAGCAGATCCGGCACGGTCGCGACCGGGTGGTCGATGACCCAGCGTCCCACCCGCTGCCAGGCGAGGATCGGCACGACCGAGGTCACACCGGTGCAGGCCAGGAGGGTCGTCACGAGCGACAACTGGGCCGGATCGGTCGACGGCAGCCACAGCACGGTGAGGAACAGTGCGACCAGACGCAGGTTCAGGGCGAGCTTGACGAAGCCCTCCAACGGCCGGCGCACGTCAGCTTCAGACACCGAGCAACGCTCCCATGCTGGCGTCCGTGGTCGTGAAGAAGCCGACCGCGATGATGATGAGCGCGGCAGGGATGAGCGTCAGCGTCATGATGACCGACAACCGCGGCTCGACCTTGGAGGCTTCGCGCCGGGCCTCCTGCGCGTAGGACCGGCGGACGTCGTCCGCGATCGCATCGAGCGCCTCGGTCATCGGGGCACCGAGGTCCTCGGCCTGCTGCAGCGCGGTGACGAACTCGCTCAGCGACTCGGACCGGTTCCGTCGCCGGAGCGCATCCAGCGCATCGCGGCGGGGCTCGCCCAGGATCATCTGTTGCAGCGCGGTGCGCACCTCGTCCGACAGCGGCCCTTCGAAGGCATCGGCGACGCGGCCGAGCGCCGCTCGGAAGTCGAGCCCGGCCGAGACCGTCACGGCGAGCACGTCGAGGAAGTCCGGGAGCTGGCGCTGGATGTCCTCCTGACGCTCCTTGGCCTCGCTCTTGAGCGCGATGTCCGGCAACAGGAAACCGAGCACGGCGAACGCGACCAGCACGAACCACGAACCCTGCAGCGCGAACGGGATACCGGCCAGCGAGAGCAGGATCAGGTACGCGGCCTTCCGGGACGCGTACCCGTGTCGGGTGAGACCGTCGGGACGACCGGCCTCGTCGAGCAGCTGATCGACCTTCTCGAGTCGCTTCGGGCCGAGCACCTCGAGCACGGTCGGGGCGAGTCCACGCCCGAGCCGGTCCACGATGCGGGCGAGCAGCGTCGACAGGGAGGCGCGCTGCTCCTGGCGCTCGCGCTCGCGGCGCTCCCGGACGGTCTCGAAGCGCTCCTCGACCCCTGGTTCGGTGACCAGCGAGACACCGAGGATGGCGAGCACGAGCATCGCGGCACCACCGGCCGCGACGGCGATGGGGAACATCGCTCACCTCCTCAGACGTCGATGTCGGTCATCCGTCGCGCTGCGAGGAACGCGACCGTGTAGAGCGCCCCGGCGACGGCGAGGGCGGCGATGCCGGCCGGCTGCCGTGCCATCTGATCGATCATGCCGCCCTGGCTGCGGTCGACGAGCAGCACCAGACCGAGCCCCATCCCACCGGTCACGTACCCGGTCTGGACCGCGCCGGCCACGATGGTCTTGACCTCGCGGCGCAGGTCCTTGCGGTCCTCGAGGGTGTCGGCCATGTCCCGCAGCGCCCGGACCACGTCGCCACCGGTGCGTTGCTGGATGACGAGGGTCGAGACGAGGACCGCGAGCTCACGTGACGGCAGGCGGTCCCGCAACGTCTCCAGCGCCTTGTCCACCGATGCGCCGATGCGCAGCTGTTCGCTGACGAGGGTGAGTTCGGTGCCGGCCGGGTCGGCGAGGTCGTCGGCCGCGACCTGCAGCGCGGACAGCAGCGAGCGGCCGGCGGAGGTCGCGTTCGACAGGGTGCGGGCGAGCTCGGGCAGCTGCGCCACGAACTCCTCGAGACGCGCACGACGCTTGCGCTCGAGCCAGGACTGCACCGCGACGTACCCGAGGTAGGCGCCGACCGGCAGCAGGAACGCGGGCGCCAACGACGTGACGAGCAGTGCACCGAACAACGCCGCCCCCACGTAGAGCAGCAGCAGGTCCAGGGCCGAGACGTCAGCGCCCGCCCGGGACACGCGGTCACCGAGCTCCAGACCGAGCCGCGTCCGCCGCAGACGAGCATCGAGGCGGTAGCGCACCCTGTTCGCGTCCGCCTCGACCCGCTCGAGTTCGCTCCGGCGCTCCAGCGCCGCACGAGCCCGGCGGTCCGAGAGGAGCTGGGCCGCCCCGCTGACGAGGACCAGGAAGACGGCGATGGCACCGGCGAGGATGGCCACCTCGAGAGCGCTCACGACGCCTCCTCGACCCGGACGGTCGGGGCAGCGCCGCTGACCGCCTCGTCGAACGCCGACGGGATCGTCAGGCCGCGACCCTCGAGGCGATCGCGGTAGGCGGGTGGGAGCCCGTGGTGCACGAAGCGACCGGTCTCCGTCTCGCTGTGGTGTGCTCGGTCGGAGATGTACTCGGACACGGTGGTGAGCCGGAACTGCTCGCGGTGCGAGGACGTCACGACCGCGACCTCGGTGACGCGGCGCCGGCCGTCCGCGGCTCGGCCGAGCTGGACGAACACCTCGATGGCGGTGTTGATCTGGTCCTTGAGCGCCTCGAACGAGATCGACAGCTCCGTCATGGACGCGAGCGTCTCGAGGCGGAGGATCGCGTCCGCGGGCGAGTTGGCGTGCACGGTCGCGAGCGACCCCTCGTGACCGGTGTTCATCGCCTGCAGCATGTCGAGGGTCTC
>CAYSTY010000252.1:0-3315 GCA_964433685.1 uncultured Actinomycetota bacterium
TCCACTCCTTCGAGGTCGACTACCACCCCGACGTGATCCGCATCATCGTCGACGGCGTCGAGGAGATCGTCCACGAACCACCGACCGGCGAGGTGTTCCCCCCGACACCGAACGCCGCGCTGTGGAACACCTCGCAGCCCTGGACCACCTACCGCGCCTACCAACCCGAGCTGCACCTCGACGCGGTCGAGGGCGATCTGGTCGAGGTCACCCAGCACGTGGTCGACGGCGGCACCGACGACACGCTGACCGGCCAGGTCCGCTTCGGTGACGGCGGCCCGGCGCACGCCGCCACGATCGTGGCCGACACCGACCGCGGTCCGGGCTGGTTCGACGCCACCGCGTCCCACGCGTGGGACGACGACGGCACCTACCGCGGTGAGACCTGCGTGTCCGACGGCGAGGCCGAGGGCTGCTACCCCTACACCATCGACGTCGTCAACGCCGCGCCGACCGTGGACGCCGGTGACGACGTCACCGGCGGGCTGATCGACCTCGACATCACCTTCGCCGACCCCGGCGCCGGCGACACCCACGCCGCCACCATCGACTGGGGCGACGGCACCGTCGACACCTTCGGCGACCTCGACGACGATCCGTTGCCGTTCGGCGACGGCGTCGGGTTCATCGCGGCCGCTCACGAGTACACCGAACCTGGGACCTACAGCATCGAGGTCGCCGTCACCGACGACGACGGCGGTGTCGGCACGGACACCATCACCGCCACGATCGACGACCCCAACCGGACCCCAGAAGCGCTCGTGCAGGTCCACGAGGACCAACTGCCCGCGCTGACCGACACGCCAGTCCAGATCGGGGCCGGGTTCACCGACGACGGCGGCACCCACACCATGAACCTGGACCCCGGCGACGGCAGCGGCCCCGCGCCGGTCGCCGACCTCCAGGACCACGGCGTCGCCGGCGAAGCAACGGCGCCGCACCTCTACGACGAGCCAGGCACCTACACCATCACCATCGAGGTGTGCGACGAACTCGACCAGTGCGCCACCGCAACCGAGACCCTCACGGTCAGCACCAGCGACCCTGACCCGGACCCCGACCCGGACCCCGACCCGGACCCCGACCCGGACCCTGACCCTGACCCTGACCCGGACCCCGACCCGGACCCGGACCCCGACCCCGACCCCGATCCGGTGGGTGCGTGCCCGCCGGACCTGCCGTCCGCGGGGTTCGGTGACACCCGCGGCAACACCCACGAGCACGCCATCGACTGCGCCGTCTGGTACGGGCTCGCACGAGGCAGGACCGCCACCAGCTACCAGCCGGCCGGGATCACCACCCGCGAGCAGATGGCCTCGTTCATCGTCCGCCTCCTGCGCACAGGCGGGGCGGACCTACCCCCCGGAAGGTCGTCGCGGTTCGCCGACCTCACCGGCGGTCCGCACGACCGCGCGATCGCCCAGCTGGCGGAGCTCGGGATCGCCCGAGGGCGGACCGCCACCAGCTACGCACCCCGCGACCCGGTGCGCCGCGACCAGATGGCCTCGTTCATCGTCCGCGCCTACGAGCACCTCCAGCGACCTTTGCCACGCCCACGGTCGCCGTTCACGGACACCGCCCAGAACCCCCACCGGATCAACATCGACAAGGCATCCGGCGCCGGGTTCACACACGGCCGCACACCCGCCCGGTACGAGCCGGCAGAAGGCACCCGCCGCGACCAGATGGCCTCCTTCCTCACCCGCGTCCTCGATCGCCTCGCCACCGACGGGAACCTGCCGCCGCCTCGGTGACGTTGCGTTGGCGCCGGTTCCGGCGCTGACCGTGCTGGACGTCACGGGGCGAGGAGGTGACGAACAGCACACGACCCCTGGGCGGTGGCACCCGTAACGTCGTGGTCGCCGGGTCGGGACACCTCGCCGGCCGACCTCCGAGGACGCCATGACCGCGCCGCCCATCCCGTCGCGACCGCTGTGCCTGCGCGGGGTGCGGATCGCCGAACCAGGGACCTCGAGGTGATCGGGTCCATCGTCGGCGCCGCGGGTGCGTGGCTGTTCGTGGCGGTCGCCCTGCTCGACGGGGTGACGCGGCCGGGCTACGACCCGGTCCGTCAGCCGGTCAGCGCCCTGGCCCTCGGCGCCCGCGGGTGGGTCCAGACCACCAACTTCGTGGTCAGCGGGCTGCTCATCACCACCTCGGCGCTGGGTATCCACCGAGCGACGGACGGCTTCTGGCTCGCCGGTCTCGTGGCGGTGTTCGGGCTCGCGCTCGTCGCCTCGGGCGTGTTCCCGATGGACCCGATGCGCGGCTATCCCCCCGGCACCCCGGAGGGTGACCCGCCGACGACGAGCCGACGTCACCAGCTCCACGATCACGCTGGCGCGGCCGTCTTCGGCTCGTTACCGCTGTGCGCCGTCGCCGCGGCGTTGACGCTCGACGAGCCCGCGTGGGTCGCCTACTCGGTCGTCACCGTGATCACGTTCACGGTCGGTGCGGGCTGGTTCGCGACCACCTGGGAGAACGACGACCCGCGGACCGGTCTCATCCAGCGTCTCGCGATCGTCCCCGGCTGGATCTGGCTGGGACTCGTCTGCTGGCACCTCGCGGCGTGACCCGGGACGGGTAGCCACCGGGGCGCGTACACGTCGAGTGGCAGCACGAGACGGGCATGTCGGGTGCGCGACGCGCACGGCTGTCACCTGGGAGTGGCACGGAGGTGCAGTCCCTCGGTGGATGGATGAACGAGCACCCGACGAGGACCTAGCGATGACGACCGAGTACCTCCACCCACCATCACGGTCGCACAGGCGGGGGAGCTTCTCGGCCTCCCGGTTCGGACCACCTACCGAGCCGCCACGCGCGGTGAGATCGCTTCCATCCGGATCGGCCGCAGGATCCTGATCCCGACCCGGCGCCTGCTCGACCTCCTCGGCATGGAACCCGAGGATGCCGCAGCGCTGCTCCGTGCTGAGGAGGGGTAACCGGCACGAGACGAGCCTGCACGAAACCGGCTGGTCCCTGTGAGGGCGCTGTTCCCAGAGCCCGCCTCAGGTCTCCGTCCGGGGCGAGGACAGCAGCGCGTCGAGCTTGTCGAGCTGGGCCTTGTAGCCCCACTTCATGCCGTAGGCAGCCAGACGAGCCTTGACGCCTGGCCATCTGGTCCGTAACGCACCGGGTCGCGGGGCGTTACGCGGTGGACCCCTTCCGTACCCGTACGGCGCTGGTGCCGAGCGCGACCGCCAGCAGACCGATCATGAGTAGCCAGATCAGGTGGGCGCCGGTCATCGGCAACGTCGCCGCCGGCGTCGCGACGGGGTCCGTCGGCGGCACCGTGTCGTCGTCGTCGACCGGTTC
>CAYSTY010000252.1:3415-4110 GCA_964433685.1 uncultured Actinomycetota bacterium
CTCGTCCACCGGTCCGACGCCCTCGTCCACCGGTCCGACGCCCTCGTCCACCGGTCCGACGCCCTCGTCCACCGGTTCGACGCCCGGGTCGGTCGGGTCCGGGTCAGGGTCGGGGTCGGGGTCGGGGTCCTGCGTGGCGGCGACGTGCACGTTCACCTCGGCGGTACCACAGCCTCCGTCGTCGTCGCACACCTCGACGGTGATGACGTAGCTGCCGGGGTGGTGGTAGGCGTGTTCGCCATCGATCAGGGCCGCGACCGCGAACGCTCGCGCGCCGTCGAACGGCCGGCCGTCGGTCGAGATGATCGGCACGACCTCACGGTCCCCGTCACCCCAGTCGATGGTGGCCTCGTGCACGTCCTGGTCCCCAGGGTCGGAGAAGCTCGCGCTGATCGCCAGGCTCCCTCCGACGTCGAGGTCCGCCTCGAGCGTCGCCAGGTCCCCGGGTGTCAGCTCGTCGATCGTCACGGTCGGGCTGACGTTGTCGATCGTGACGACCGCGGTCGCCACGTCGTGGCCGCCCGCGCCATCATCCACCCGCAGATCGACCTCGAGCTGGCCGTCATCGACCACCGGGACGGTCACCTCGACGCCGTCGTGGACCACGCCGTCAACCGTCCACGTGAACGTCAACGGGTCGCCGTCGGGGTCGCTGGAGCCCGATCCATCGAGCACGAGGTCGTCGCCCTCGCGGA
>CAYSTY010000253.1:0-4108 GCA_964433685.1 uncultured Actinomycetota bacterium
CGTTGCGGTCCGAGCGGTACTCGACGCGACCGGCCTTGATCTCGGTGACCGCCTGACCCACGTTCATCGTGACGGTGCCCGACTTGGGGTTCGGCATCAGGCCCCGAGGACCGAGCACCTTGCCGAGCCGTCCGAGCTTGCCCATCATGTCCGGCGTGGCGATGACCGAGTCGATCTCGCCGAGCAGGTCACCCTGCCCGAGCTCTTCGACGAGCTCGTCACCGCCGACGTGGTCGGCGCCCGCGTCGCGGGCCTCGGCCAGCTTGTCGCCGCTGGCGACGACCGCGACGCGCACGCTCTTGCCGATCCCGTGGGGCAGGGACACCGCCCCGCGGATCATCTGGTCGGCCTTGCGGGGGTCGATCCCCAGCCGGAAGGCGACCTCGACCGTCGGGTCGTAGGCGGTCGCGTCGATCTCCTTGAGGAGCGCGAACCCGGGCTTGGGTGCGTAGAGACGGTCGGCCTCGATGCGCTCGAGCGCCGCCCGGTACTTCTTGCCGTGCTTGGCCATCGGTTTCTCCTCGTGGTCGAGCGGAGGGCGAGGCCCTCCTCCCACGTCGTTGGTGCGGCTCAGCCGTCGACGGTGATCCCCATCGAACGGGCGGTGCCTTCGATGATCTTCATCGCGCCGTCGAGGTCGATCGCGTTGAGGTCGGGCATCTTGGTCTCGGCGATCTGACGGACCTGATCGCGCGAGACGGTGGCGACCTTCGCGGTGTGCGGGGTCCCCGAGCCCTTCGCGACCCCCGCGGCCTTCAGCAGCAGCTGGGCCGCCGGCGGGGTCTTCATGATGAAGGTGAACGAGCGGTCCTCGTAGACGGTGATCTCCACCGGCACGATGTCGCCCTGCTGACCCTGGGTGCGCTCGTTGAACGCCTTGCAGAACTCCATGATGTTCACGGAGTGCTGACCGAGCGCCGGGCCGACCGGGGGGGCCGGGTTCGCCTGACCCGCGGGGATCTGGAGCTTGATGAAACCAGCGACCTTCTTGGCCATCTGTGTGTCTCCTCTTCGTGGTCGAACGGCCGCGGTCAACGGCCTCCCACATCGGTTCCTGGTGCGCCGGGGCAGCTCACCCCGGACGCGCGTCGCCGCCCCTAGAGCTTGGCGACGTTGTCGAACGGCAGCTCGAGCGGGGTCTCGCGACCGAACACGCTGACGAGCACCTTGAGCTTGGCCTGGTCGAGGTTGATCTCCGAGATGGTCCCGGTGAAGTCCGCGAACGGACCGGAGGTGACCCGGACGGTCTCGCCGACCTCGAGGTCGATCTCGGCGACCTGACGCTCCGGCTCGGGGGCGGCAGCCTCGGCGCTCTCGTCGACCTCGACGACCTCGTCGGGCAGCTGGAGGGTCGCGGCGACCTCACGCAGCGACAGCGGCGCGGGCTTGGAGCCCGACGAGCCGACGAAGCCGGTGATGTTGGGCGTGTGGCGGACGATGCCCCACGTCTCGTCGTCCATCTCCATGCGCACCAGGACGTACCCGGGCAGGAACTTGCGTTGGACGACGGTCTTCTTGCCCTTCTTGTACTCGGTGACCTCCTCGGTGGGGATCACCACCTCGAAGATCCGGTCGTGCGCATCGAGCGTCTCGACCCGGTTCTCGAGGTTGTCCTTGACCCGCTGCTCGTACCCGGCGTAGGTGTGGACCACGTACCAGTCCCCCACCAGGCGGCCGAGCTCCTTCTTGTCGCGCACCTCGGCCAACGACCGCGGTCGGCGGCGCACCGGGGCAGCGGGGGCGGCCGCCGTGTCGGCGCCGGCGGCGTCGGCGGTCACACCGTCGAGGTCCGAAGCGGGTTCGGTGACCACCGCGGCGTCGTCGTCGGCTCCGGCGAGACCGAGCAGGTCGTCGAGGTCGTCCGCGTCGGAGGTGGTCGCGTCGGCGTCGGTGGCAGCGCCGGTGTCGACGGTCGCGGAGGTGTCCACGTCCGGGACCTGCGCGTCGCTCAGCTCCGAGGTCGGGTCGACGATGCCCGCGTCGGGCACCGGCGTCGCATCCGCGTCGGCGCTCGCGGCGGGGTCGGGGACGGTGTCCTCGGGAGCCTGACGGCGATCGCCGGCCGGGACGGCGAGCGTGTCGTCGTCCTCGAGCAGCTCGTCGCCCACGCCGTCGGCGGGCGTCGGCGCGGGCCCCGCGTCGCTGCCAGGGTCGTCGGACGGAGCCAGCTCCCCGACCGGGCGGTCGGTGGTGAGCTGGTCGTCGACGGGGATGTCGGTCGGGTCATCGGGCACGTGTGTCTACCCCAGCGTGTTGATGATGGCGTCGCGGATGATGAGGTCGAAACCCCAGATCAGCAGGGTCAGCACCGTCGACAGGACCAGCACGACGACGGTGTAGGAACCGAGTTCCTTGCGGTTCGGCCAGGCGACCTTGCGCAGCTCCGAGCGGACCTCCCGCAGGAACTGCGTGGGGCCGGTGCGGGTACGCCCGGCGACGGGCTCGGCGGCAACGCTCGGCTGGTCGGCGGTGCGCCGGGCCTCGCGCTCGGCGCGCCGTTCGTCCTCGCGGCTCATGGGTGCTCCTGCGGGTACCGCGCGGAGGCGGCGGGTCGCGCGGTCCAGCGGGTGCCGGACCGGGCGGGTGGCTGTGGGTGGGCTCGGCCGGTCCTTCGGGCCGGGAGCGTCGCACGGGCGGAGGGACTTGAACCCCCAACCGCCGGTTTTGGAGACCGGTGCTCTACCAGATTGAGCTACGCCCGTCCGTCCCCGAGACGGACCCGGTCCGGCGTTGACCGGCAGGTCGCGACAAGGGAACGCTGCCCCACGTGGAGGCAGCGCGACGAGACTACCGGTCCCTGCGGAGGGCGACAACCGCGCGCGGCGACGGCGCGCAGGTCGACGCTCACGGCCGGATGCGTCCCGTCCCCTTCAGGATCCGGTCGCCGTTCTCGTTGTCGCCGAACAGCTCGACGGTCGCGACACCGTCGGTGAGGTCGGTGACGGTCCCGCCGAAGGTCGTGGTCGAACCGAGCGGCCAGGGACGGGCGAACCGGACCTGCACCTCGAGCACCTTGGCCGGGTCGCCGACGAACTCGGTCAGCAGGCGCGAGGCGAGGCCCATCGAGTACATCCCGTGGGCGATGATGCCGCCGGTGGGGCTGACCTGACCGGCGAACTCCTGGTCGTAGTGCAGCGGGTTGAGGTCGCCCGAGGCGGCCGCGTACCCGACGGAGGTCATCAGGGTGGCGCGTTGCTCGATCGTCGGGAGCTCGGTGCCGACGGTCACCTCGCGGTCGGTGGCGCTCACGCTGCACCCTCCTGCTCGGGAGCGGAACCGAGGAAGATGATCACGGCCTGCGAACGGACCGCGAGCGAGCCGTCCTCGAAGCGGCAGTCGACCTCGATGGTGAGCAGCTCGTTGCGGCCGCGCGCCGAGATGTCGGCGATGCGTGGCGTGCAGGTGAGCCGGTCACCGGGCCGGACCGGACGCTCGCCGTAGACGTAGCGCTGCGAGCCGTGGACGAGCGCGGGGTGGACACCGAGGTCGGGGTCGGAGAAGGCCGCCGCGCCGCCCTTGATGACCGTGAAGCAGGCGGCGAAGGTGGGCGGGGCCACGCAGTCGTCCCCGTCGCTCACGTACCGCGGGTCGCTCTCACCGAGCGCCTGCGCGTACTCGCGGATCTTCTCGCGGGACACCTCGTAGGTGTACGGCGGGTACTCGGTACCCACCTTGTCGCGGTTGAGGGCCATCGGTTCCTCCTGGCGGGGTCGGCCGAGCCGCGGACGAGCCCGTCCCGGCGCGAGACGGCGCCATCCTAGGCAGCCGGGTGGCGCAGGCCCGAACGCGCCGCGGCCCACCCGGGTGCCGGGTGGGCCGCGTACGACAGCTCGCGCAGGTCAGCGGGTCTCGCGGTGCAGCTGGTGCTGACGGCAGCGCGAGCAGAACTTGTTCAGCTCGATGCGCTCACGCTGGTTCACGCGGTGCTTGGTGGTGATGTAGTTGCGCTCCTTGCACTCGGTGCAAGCGAGCGTCACCTTCGGACGGTTGTCGTTCTTGGGCATGACGTGCGGTCCTGGTTCGCTCGGCACCGGCAGGTGCGATGGTTCTCGCGGGTCGGCGGGGGGCGTGGCCCCCCGCGGGGAGGACTACGTGGTGATCTTGGTGA
>CAYSTY010000254.1:0-4081 GCA_964433685.1 uncultured Actinomycetota bacterium
CCGGGCGCGTCGGTAGCGCCCGGGCGCGTCGGTAGCGGGCGGGCTCGTGGCCTAGCGGTCGGCGTCGTCGAGCAGCGCCACGACCTCCTCGGCGCACCCCCACCCGAGCGTGAACCCGGCACCGCCGTGCCCGTAGTCGTGGACGACGATGGTGCCGGGCACGCTGATCCGGTCCACCTCGAGCCGGACCTCCGGCCGGGCAGGTCGTAGCCCGACGTCGGCCCCGAGCACCTCGGCGTCGGCGAGCTCGGGGGCGAGCGCCGTGCACCGCGCCACGATCGCGTCGGTGACCTCCGGGTCCACACCGAGGTCGGTCCGCCCCGGTTCGACGGTGCCACCGAGGATGCAGTCGTCGCGTCGCGGGTGGATGTAGGTGTAGCCCGCCGGGTGCCCCTGGTCGCGCAGGCTGACCGTCAGGCCGGGGTTCGTTGTGCGCACGACCTGCCCGCGCAACGCCGTCACCGTCGGGTCACCGACCAGATCGGCCGCGCCGAGTCCGGACGCGTTCACGATGGCGGGGGCCAGCCCCGCCAGCTCCGTGAGCGAGGTCAGACGCCGCTGGACGGTGCGTCCCCCAGCGGCGGCGAACCGAGCGGCGAGCCACGGCAGGTGGCGCGGGACGTCGATCAACGGCGCGGTGAAGGTCAGGCCGTGGCGGTAGCCGGCGGGCAGGGTCCCGGGCGCGGCATCCCGCACCTCCGCCAGCGCGGCCGTCCACCAGGGTCGCCCCGGTGGTCCGCGGTACAGCATCAGGGTGTCCCGGGGCACCACGGCGGCCGCGGGTTCGTGGGCGGCGAGGTGGTCGAGGACCTCACGGGTCCGCGCCGCCCACCGCACGGCCCGCGCGGCCGGGCCCACCGCCGTCGGGAACCACACCGCAGCGGCGACGTTCGAGGTGGTCGCCTCCGGCGGGTCCGCGGTCACGATCGTCACCCGGCGACCCGACTCCTGCAGCCGCACGGCCGCGGTCAGCCCGACGATCCCCGCCCCGACGACGAGCACGTCCGCGCGAACCGGTGGTGCCACGGTCGACCTCCTGGTGGACGCCGCGAGGGTGGCACGTCGTGACGGTCGACGGGGGCCCCGTCCGATCCACCGATCCGGCGTCCGTCCCTGACCGAGCGACCGGTGCGGGCCAGCCACGGGCCACCGTCTCCGGGTGTTGGGTGCTGGTGAGGACCGGGGCGGGACCGTTCCGGCGGTACGACCGACGAGAGGAGCACGACGTGGCTGACGAGGGACACCTGTGGGTCCTGAACGGGGACGAGGATGCGCTCACGACCTCGGACCAGGCCGGGGTGGGCGACGTCGTCCTCCGCCGCAGCGGCGACGGTGCCGAGGTCGGTGAGCTCGGCGACGGCGGCCGCGTCACGTGGTGGGGCGAGATCGACCCGGCGTTGCTCCCGGCGACCGACGAGGTGGCCCGAGCCGAGCAGCGATCGACCCCGCTGCAGCGCATCGATGAGTCACCCGAGCTGCGCACCGCCGTGGCTGGCATCCGTTCGGCGTTCCGTGAGCGGGGTGGCTGATGGCGCCCGACCCCCGATCAGCGACGAGGAGGCAGCACCCATGAGCGATCAGGACGCACCCGATCTCCAGCAGGGCCAGGACCCCGACGCGCCGGAGACCCGACCCGCCGAGGAGGAGGGCAGCGACACGACGCCGCTGACCCAGACCGACCTCGAGGAGGACGAGACCGGCAGCTCCTCCCCCGGCGACTGACCCGGCTGCATCCGCGCGGCGAGGTGAGCGCGGGCTCCACGCCTCGGTCCTCCGCGCGGGGCGCGGTGAGCAGCGTGTCGAGCTTGTCGAGCTGGGCCTCGTAGACGAGGCGGTTCGGTGGCTCGATGGCGCCGGTGGACAGCGAGCGCGACCGCCGCGGCGGCATCACCGCCGACGCTCGACGGGGGCGTGGGGCGTGCGGGTCCCTCGCAGGATGACCGCACCGATCGCGTAGGCGAGCAGCACGAACAGGAACCACGGCGTCCGGTCGACACCTGTCGCTGGCAACGTGCCTGCCACCGTGGCGGCTCGTTCGACGTTCGGGCGGGTCTCGGGGGCCGTCCCCGGGACAGGTTCGGCCCGCGGCACCGCGGGGACCGCCGGCGGGCGTGGGCCGTCCGGACCGACCGGGACGCCCGGATCGCTCTCGGCCGGGTCCTCCGCGTCCGTCGGGTCGCCAGGAGCACCCGGGCCGGGGTCGACCGGATCGGTCGGCGCCTCGGGCTCCTCGGGCTCCTCCGGCACCTCGGGGACCTCCGGCACCTCGGGCTCCTCCGGCTCGCTGGGCTCGTCGGGGTCGGCCGGGTCCTCGGGGTCGGCCGGGTCGGCGGGCCCTTCGGGCTCGGGCGCGGGCACGCCGGGGCCATCCTCGCGGTAGGTCACGGTGAAGGTCGCCTCGGGGTTGGCGCTCAGGTGCACCCGCGAGTCGGCACGCCACGCGTGTCCTGGCTCGTTCGGATCCAGCAGCAGCTCGCCGCGGACCAGTTCCTCGAGCTCGGCCTCGGTCATCGGCTCACCGGTCACCGGATGCAGCAGGCCCCCGTCATCGTCGCGGTCCTCACCGGTGAGCGGACGCCACCCGGGCCAACCAACGACCTCGCCGTCCTCGACGAGGACGCCGGGCCACGGGACGACGCGGGTGGTCCCGGGGACGAGGTCGTCGATGACGACCTCCGCGGGGACCGCGTCGACGGGCCCCCCATCGCGGAGCGGGGTCCAGCGCAGCGTCACCGGCCCGTCGCCGACCGGATCGGTGGCAGCGACGCTCACGATGAGGAACGGCGCACCGCCGGACGCCCGCACCGTCAGCTGCGCGACCAGGTCACGCAGCGGGACCCTGAGGTCGGCGCAGTCGTTGTCACCGACGTCGTCACGATCCGCCTCGACGCAGACCGCTGTCGAGCTGGACGACGGCGGCGCGGCGACGACCGGCGGCAGCTCGTCGAGGGAGCCCTCGTCACCGAGGACGGGCGGCTGGTCGAGCGGGAGCATCCGGGAGGTCACGGTCACCTCGACCGACGTCTCGACGCCGAGCTGCTCACGTTCGAGGTGCAGCCAGGTCCCGGTGGTGACGCCGTCGGGGTGGGCGCCGACGAGCGCCGAACCCGACGGGTTGGTCCACCCGGGCGCGTCGATCGCCTCGACCTCGAAGCGGTCCTCGATGCGCTGCAGCACCCGGACGTCCTCCGCGGCGTGCGTGCCGTGGTTGGTGACCGTGATGGTGTGGTCGACGCGCTGCCCCGCCTCCACCCCACCGGGCTGGTCGTGGCTGACCTCCACACCGACGTCGTCGACGCGCGGCGCATCGTCGTCGGGCACGCGCAGGGTCACCGTGTGCTCGTCGGTGTTGTTGTCCTCGCGCCGTTCGGGTCCCTGCGACCCGTCGTCGCTGACCACGGCCCGGTTGGTGAGCTCGTGGTCGCCGGGCGGCGGCCCGTCGTCGCTCGGCATCCGCACCGTGATCGTGCGGTCGATCGATGCGCCCACGGGCACCGCGACGGCCGGCCAGCGGACCTCGCCGGTCTGCTCGTCGAACGCACCGCCATCGCTGGCGCCGACGAAGGTGACGCCCTCGGGCAGGTCGTCGACGAGCTCGACACCGGTGACGTCCACCGCGGCCTCGTTGCTGACCGTCAGCGTGTAGGTGACCGTCTCGCCGGGCGCGACGACGTCGCTGGTGCTGGTCTTGGCGACCGCGATGTCCGGGGTGACCGCCGCCTCGACGCACCCGTCGACGAGCGCCTCGAGCACGGCGCTGGCGTCGTCCACGAACTCGGTGATCGGCCACGCCCGCCCGCCGGTCAGGCCCGCGAGCCCCACACCCTCGCCGTAGGCCTCGGCGGCCGGGACGTTGTCGCGGTAGATGGAGAACACCGTCCCGCCGCGGGTGGCCACGGCGGCGACGGCGTCTTCCTTCGTCTCCGGGAGACCGGACCCGGCGATCTCGCTCGCCTCGGCGTCGGTCACCAACACGAAGCACGTCGCGGCGTTCGCTCGGAACCCGAGGTCGTCGTCCGTGGCCCGGACGACCCCGGCGTACCCGTTCGCGGTCGCCGACTCGGTGTCGCGGAGCTCGTGC
>CAYSTY010000255.1:0-4047 GCA_964433685.1 uncultured Actinomycetota bacterium
AAGGTCACCGCCGACAAGCAGCGGGAGGCCGACGACGGCTTCGACGGCTCCTGGGTCGCCCACCCCGACCTCGTCCCGCTGTGCACCGAGGTGTTCAGCGCGCGGTTCGGCGACGATCCGAACCAGCTCGCGCGCACCCGCGACGAGGTCGCGGCCGGACCGGCCGAGCTGCTCGACGTCGCCGCGACCGGCGGCAGCATCACCCTCGCGGGGGTCCGCACCAACGTCGCGGTCGGCGTGGAGTACCTCGCGGCCTGGCTCGGTGGCCGGGGTGCCGTCGCGATCGCGAACCTGATGGAGGACGCGGCCACCGCGGAGATCTCCCGGGCGCAGCTGTGGCAGTGGCGGACCGCGGGCGTCCGCTGTGACGACGGCACGGTCGTGGACGAGCCGCTGATCCGGCGGCTGCTCGACGAGGAGCTCGCGCGCCTGACCGCCGCGTCACCGGACGCGGCGACCGCCGAGCGGGTCCGCACCGCCGCCGAGCTGTTCGCCACCGTCACGCTCGGCGACGGTTTCGTCGACTTCCTCACCCTGCCGGCCTACGACCTCGTCGCCCCACCGGCCGGCGGTGACACCCGCAGCTGAGCGGTCCGCACCACCGTCGGCGGGGCCGCCGTCCGGCCGGACGAGCGAGCCTGCTGGAGTTCCACGCCACCGTGGGGGTAGGCTGTCCCCCGAACCTGCGGGTAGGCACCCCACCTCGCCGTCCCGCCCTCGCCAGACTCCCCCGCCTCCGGCACCTGCCGGCGCGGGGCTCTGACGGAGCGACGGCCGCAACGTGAGCCGCGGGGCCGGCGTCGACGACGCCGGGACGATCGCACCCGGTCCGACCGGGCGCGGGTGCTCCCAGCACCGTGGAGCACGACGACGACGCACCTGCTCGGTCCGTGGGGACGGCCGGGACGCGACGTCGACCGGCCTCGCCGGTGGGTCCACCGGGCCCGCCCTCCGTGGCCCACCCCATACGTGCCCGCACACCCGCGGGACCGATCGCACGGGAGACACCGCGATCACGACCACCACCACGACACGGCGTCCACCGCTCGACCTGCACGACGCGCGACTGCTGGCGCAAGCGGCGCTGGACGGTGCGGCGACCGACGACGACCTCGACCGACTCGAGGACGACGAGGCCGCGTGGATCGACGCCCTCCGCGACCTTCGCCGCGACGTCCTGCGCACCCTCGACCGGTTGCGCAGCGAGGTCAAGGGGCCCGAGCGTGCGCTCGTCCTCGAGGACTTCGAGGACGAGCTGCGTCGCATCGACGACGAGCTGCACGACCTCACCGGCGAACGTCCCGAACTGCAGCGGGACCAGGGACGTGCGGTCGCGTCGAAGCCGGGTGGTCAGCCGGCTGACCACAAGGGCGGGACGTCGGCTGACACGCCGGGCCCGTCGACCGCCGACGCCCCCACCCTGCCCGAACCCGGCACGGTCCAGCTCCAGCTCACCTGGCACGACGGCGACGTGATCGCGTGGGCGGGCGGCTACGGGGCCGAACCGGTCGCCGAACCCGACCTGCTCGCACGGCTCGAAGCGGCAGGGGCGTCCACCGGCAACTGGGCCGCCCACGAGCCGCTGGAGCTGCCCGACGGCAACGTCGCCGACGCCGTCACCGCGCCGGTGCAGTCCTCCCTCGGGTGGTTGGTGTCCCTCGTCGCGACCGGCGACGACGAGCAGCTCGGCGCGAGCGTCACCTGGATGGGTCTGGCCGCGGGGCTCGCCGTCCGCCTCGTCGCCCACGGCCGCATGGTCCCGCAGCTCCGGAAGGTCGCCGACGCCGAGGGCAACCGCTCGCACTTCGCGGTCCGGTGGGAACCCACCCTGATCGACCACGAGGAGCTGACGAGCCTCACCCGCTCGATGCCCGGCGCCGTCGCCGTCCTCGACCGGCAGCCCGACCCGAAGCAGGTCACCCGGTCGATCGTGACCGGGTTCGTCGACGCGATCTGCCGCGACGCGGCCAGCCGTGTCGAGGTCCCCGCTCCCCCACCGGCGCCGCGTACCGCCGGCGACGTGGCCGAGGCGTTCCTCGGCCGGCTCGACGGCTCGCGGTTCGAGGCACCCCATCACCAGGGCAGCGAGGTCGGCAAGTCGCTCGCTTCGTGGGCGGGCGGGGTCACCGGCCCGTCCAAGCTCCAGCTGACGGTGCAGCTCGACCCGCCCGACGATGGTGACGCGTGGCTGCTCCGGACCCTGACCAACGACGGTCGCCGCAAGGACGAGAACGTCGAAGCGGCCATGTCGCGTGCCAACCACGACCGCAAGGAAGCGATCAAGCGCGAGCTGGAGCGGCTCGAGGGGCTCTACCTGCCGCTCCGCCGCTCCAAGGACACGCGCCGCGGTCAGGTCATCCTGAGCCAGAACGAGGCGTGGCACCTGATGACCGAGGTCGGCCCGACGCTCGTGGCCGCCGGCTTCGACGTCCGGGTCCCACCGCTGTCACCGAAGAAGGCGACGCCGACGCTCCGGCTCACCTCCGAGCCCGGCCAGGAGTCCTCCGTCGGCGCGCAGCAGCTGTCGAACGTGCGCTGGTCGGCGGTGTTCGACGACGTCGAGCTCTCCGCCGAGGACATCCGGCGCCTGTCGGCCGAGTCCCGGCCGCTGGTCAAGTCCCAGGGCCGCTGGGTCGAGGTCGACCACGCCGACCTCGAAGCGGCCGCGGCGGCGCTCGCCGAACGCGCCGACCAGACCGAGCTGTCCGGTGCGGACATGCTGCGGATGGCGCTGGGTCTCGACGGCACCGCCCTCGGACGGCCCGTCACCCTCGCCGGTGACGGTTGGGCGGCCGACCTGCTCCGCAGCGCACGGGAGGTGCCCGAGGAGCCGCCCACCACCCTCGACGGGTTCGAGGGCGAGCTCCGCAGCTACCAGGCGGACGCGCTCGCGTGGCTCGAGTTCCTCGACGGCGCCGGTCTCGGTGGCTGTCTCGCGCTCGACATGGGCCTCGGCAAGACCCCGACGCTCCTCGCACACCTGGCCCGCACCGCCGGGGACGCCACCTCGCTCGTCATCGCCCCACCGGCGGTCGTGGGCAACTGGGCCGCGGAGGCCAAGCGGTTCACCCCCTCGTTGCGGGTCGTGGTCCACCACGGTTCGTCACGCGCCGAGGACGACGAGCTCGCGGCCGAGATCGCCGACGCCGACGTGCTGCTGACCACCTACGGCACGGCCCTGCGCGACATCGACGACCTCGCCGACGTGCGGTGGGGCCGGGTCGTGCTCGACGAGGCACAGGTGATCAAGAACCCGACCAGCGAGACCGCCCAGCAGCTGCGGCGGCTCGAGGCCCGCTCCCGCATCGTCCTGACCGGCACCCCGATCGAGAACGGGCTCGGCGACCTGTGGGCGCTGATGGATTTCGTCAACCCGGGCCTGGTCGGCGACCGCGCCACGTTCGTCGCGCAGATGCACGCCGCGTCCGAGCGTGGCAGCAGCGCCGAGTCCGCGCTCAAGACCCTCAACGGCGTGCTGGTCTTCCGTCGCACCAAGGCGGAGCCCACCATCGCCGCCGAGCTGCCCGACCGCATCGACGCGCTCGACCACTGCCCGATGACCACCGAACAGATCGGCCTCTACCAGGCCGTCCTCGACGAGCTCGTCATCGAGAGCGCCGACGCCGACGATGCACCGAAGCGCAAGGGGGCGGTGCTCGCCGCGATCACCGCGCTCAAGCAGATCTGCAACCACCCGGCCGCCTACACCGGCGACGACGGTCCGCTGGAGGGCCGCTCCGGCAAGCTCGCCCGCCTCGAGGAGATCGTCGACAACGTCTTCGCCTCCGGCGAGCGGATGCTGATCTTCACCCACTTCGCCAGCTGGGGCGAACGGCTCGCCATGCACCTGACCGCACGCACGGGCATCGACATCGCCTGCTACCACGGCGGTCTCGCCCGCGGTGCCCGCGACCGGATGGTCGAGTCCTTCCAGAACGGGACGGGACCGGGCGCGATGGTGCTGTCGCTCAAGGCCGGCGGCACCGGCCTGAACCTCACCGCCGCGTCGCACGTGGTGCTCTACGACCGCTGGTGGAACCCGGCGGT
>CAYSTY010000256.1:0-1443 GCA_964433685.1 uncultured Actinomycetota bacterium
CGCCGAGGTGGCGCGTCAGCCGTCGCGGTGTCCGCCGCCGCCCGCCGTCGCGCGGTGTGCGTCGCGGTGGGCGAGCAGGACGCCGGCGGCGCGCGCGGCGTCGTCGACGGTCACCACGAAGGTGCGCCGGCCGTGCCGTTCGATGCGCAGCCCCTCGCCGCGCCGGACGACGACGGCGGTCGCGCCCGGGACCGTGCGGATGCCCCAGCCGCCGTAGCTCATCGGCGCGACGTCCTCGACCACCACCTCGGCGACGTCCTCGATCGGGACCCGCAGCCGCGGCCAGCCGAGCCACCCGCACGCCACCGTGACCCCGCGCGGGCCGACGGTGACGCGGACCTGACCGAGCGTCGACAGGGCCAACGCGACCAACGGGAGGACGATCACCAGGATGGTGCGCGGTTCCGGCGGGGCGAACACCACGCCGAGCGCCGCGACGACGAGGAGCCCCGTGGCGACCGCGACCGGCAACCGGCCGCTGGCGGCACCCACCCAGACGACCCGCTCGCCCGGCTCGACGGCCACCGGGTCGGGGTGCTGGGTGGACGGCGGCGGCAGATCGGGTCGGCTGCCGGCGGCCCACCAACCGATCAGCCCCGCGAGCACGCCCGCGCCGGCCGCCGCCAGGACGGTCCAGCCCGACAGCGAGCCGGCCTCCTGCCACCTCGCCACGTCGACGTTCGCCCGCACCGACGCGATCCGCACCCCGGCGAGCAGCACCGACGCGAACCCGGCGGCGGAGACCAACAGACGCGCCTGGGCCCGCGGCATGGGGAACCTCGCCGCGACGACGGGCCCGTAGGCGACCGCCGCGGTGGCGAGGCACAGCACGGTCACCTCGGCGATCAGCGGGAGGGAACCGTCGGGCTGCCCGCCCGTCCCCCAGTGGGACGCGATCGGGTCGGGGAGCCGGTTCCACACCAGCAGCGGTGCGACGAGGGTCACGAGCACGGCCAGGTTCGGCAGCAGCTCCTCGAGCACCCGGTGCAGCAGCGGACGCTGCGCCGAGGCCCGTTCGAAGGCGGACGGCGAGGTGGCGAGTGCGTCGTCGCGGGTCCCGTTCGAGCCGCGCGGCCCAGGGGTGGTGGTGTTCACGAGCGTTCCTCCAGGAGCGCGTGCAGGTCGGTGTGGTCGAGGCCGAGGCGGGCCGCTTCGGCCAGCAGCGCGTCGGCCAGTTCGGTGAGTCGGGCGCGGTCGACGGCCCCGCGGCGCACGGTCGCGCCGCGGCCGCGACGCAGCTCGATGACGCCCTCGTCGCGCAGGTCGCGGTAGGCGCGGAGCACGGTGTTGGCGTTCACACCGATGGCGTCGGCGAGGTCGCGGGCAGCCGGGAGCAGCTCCCCCGCCGCCACCTCGCCGTCGGCCACGGCACGTCGCACCGAGCCGGCGATCCGCTCGTGGAGCGGGCCGGAGCCGTCGGGGTCGATCCTCAGGAGCACCATG
>CAYSTY010000256.1:1543-4017 GCA_964433685.1 uncultured Actinomycetota bacterium
CTCGATCTGCTCCAGACCCAGCACGGGGTCGTGGGGCGAGGCCAGCTGTTCGACCTCGGGCTCAACCGTCCACAGGTCGACGCGCTGGTCCGCCGCGGCCACCTCGTCGCGGAGACGCACACCGTCTACCGCCGGCCCGGCGCGCCGCGCGGCCGCGTCCAGGAGGCGATGACCGCCGTCCTGCGCAGCCGTGAACCCGCACGCGTCAGCGGGCTGCTGGTGCTCGCGCTCCTCGGATGCGAGGGCTACGAGGTGTCGCAGAGCCCGTTCACCCTCCTGGTCCCGCCCGGACACCGCATCACGAACGTCGACTTCCCCTGGCGACCTGACCCGGCGCCCGACCGCGACGGCGCGACGGTCCAGGAACTCCCGGCGCTGACGCCGGCACGCACCGTGTTCGAACTGGCCGTCGACCTCGAGGACGACGACGCGCTGCTGCTCGCCGCCGACCGGTGTCGCTGGCGGACCGGGACGCGAGCCGCCGACCTCGCCTACCTCGCCTCGCGGTTGCCCGACCACCCCGGCCTGGCACGTCTGGAGATGCTCGGCCTGCTCGACGCGGCCCGTCCGGAGAGCCCGGGTGAGCGTTCGCTCGCGGAGATCGCCGGCCTGCTCCCCTTCCTCATCGAGTGGCAGGTGTGGGTGGCCCCCGACCTGCGCGTCGACGCGCTGATCCGGGACGCCGCGATCGTTCTCGAGTACGACGGCGAGGCGACCCACGAGGACACGCGCGACCGGGCGGGCGATGCCGAGCGCGACGCACGGCTCGAGGCGCTCGGCTACCTCGTCGTCCACCTCACCCGAGCCGATCTGCGCCACCCGGAGGTGCTGCGGGCTCGGCTCGTCGAGCTCCGCGCCCACCGGCTCGCCCAGCTGGCCGACGTGCGTTGACCCGCGGACCATCCGCCGCGGGGGCGTGGATCAGATGTCGCGGCGGCCGGAGAAGGCGCGGCCGAGGGTGACCTCGTCGGCGTAGTCGAGGTCGCCGCCGACCGGCAGACCGCTCGCGAGCCGGGTCACCCGCACCCCGAGCGGCGTCAGCAGCCGCGACAGGTAGGAGGCGGTGGCCTCGCCCTCGACGTTCGGGTTGGTGGCGAGGATCACCTCGGTGACCGGTTCGCCGTCGAGCCGGCCGATCAGCTCACGGACGTGGAGGTCGTCCGGTCCGATCCCGTCGATGGGCGAGATGGCACCACCGAGGACGTGGTAGCGGCCGCGGTACTCGCGGGTGCGTTCGATGGCGACCACGTCGCGGGCCTCCTCGACCACGCACAGGATCGTCCCGTCGCGCCGCGGGTCGCGGCAGATGCGGCACTCCTCGTGCTCGGTCACGTTCCAGCACCGCTGGCAGAAGCGGACCGTGTCCTTGACCTTCGTGATCGCCGCCGCCAGCCGTCGGGCGTCGGTCGGATCGACCTGGAGGATGTGGAAGGCGATCCGCTGCGCGCTCTTCGGCCCGACGCCGGGCAGACGGCCGAGCTCGTCGATGAGGTCCTGGACCGCACCCTCGTACACGGGGCACCTCGAGAGCGTGGGACGTCGGGGAAGCGGCGCCTGGTCACCGCCAGGGACGCCGAGGTAGCACGTGCCGCAGCGGGGCGGGCGACACGGATCGTCGGGCGGCGCGAGCGTACCGACGCCCCCGACGCGGACCGCGGGACCGGCACCGCGGGTCCGGTCGGTTCAGGTCGGTTCAGGTCGGGCCGGTCAGGGCTGGTCGGGGGCGGGACGGTGCTCGAGCAGCTCGGCGCCCAGCTCGCTGGCCAGCAGCGCGTCGGTGGCCGCGGCGTCCGGCGTGACGGGCGCGCTCAGCTCCGCCTCACGGACGTCGGCCTCCTCGCTCGGATCCGGACCGTCGTCCAGGACCGGGGTGCGCGCGTCGTCGGGCGTCACCATCGGCGGCGACGGACGCCGGGCGTCGGCCCCCTCGATGACCACGTCGATGCGCAGCTTGTGGCCCGACGAGCGTTCGATCGCCTCGATCAGCAGGTCGCTGAACTCGCCCTTGCCGGCGTTGGCGGCGTGGAACGAGGCGTACCGCTTCGGGTAGCGCAGCGTCAGGATGCGGTTGCGTACCCGGAGCGGGGTCGCTGGCAGGAACACGGCGTGGACCCGACGCGACCGCTCCTTGACCAGGTCGAGGATGCTCTCCCAGCGCGCGGCGACCTGCTCGAAGGGGTCGTCGGTCGCGGCGCCCGCGGCGCCGGCCCCCGCGGCGTCGTCGTCCGCAGCCGCCGCCGGTCGGTCCACCTCCGGTCCGTCGGCCGTCGGGGTCGGCGCGGGGTCCGGGGCCGGCGCGGACGCGACAGCCGGCTCGGACGCGACGGTCGGCTGGGGGTCAGCGGACCGGTCGGGCGCGGTCGCAGGCGGCCGCTGGTCGGCGGCCGGTTCCGGCGCGGTGGGCGGCTCGGTGGCGGGGGTCGGCTCGGGGGCGGGGGCCGGCGCGGGGGCGGGGGCCGGCTCGGGGGCGGGGG
>CAYSTY010000257.1:0-3993 GCA_964433685.1 uncultured Actinomycetota bacterium
GGCGGCGCCTGCGCTCCGGTCACCGCCGTCTCCGTCGTCGCTCGATCAGCCAGGCCGCAGCGATCGACAGCTCGTAGAACAACACCATCGGTCCGGCCATCAGCAGCAGGGTCACCGCGTCCGTCGTGGGGGTGATGATGGCGGCGACGATGACGATGCCGACCATCGCGTACGGGCGTGCCCGTCGCAACCCCGCGGCGGTGACCACCCCGACGAGCGCGAGGAAGATCAGCACCAGCGGGAGCTCGAACACGAGCCCGAACGCGACCGAGGTCGTCAGGAAGAACGACATGTACTCGTCGAGCGACAGGAAGGTGTCGACCCGGTCACCGGCCATGTTCAGCAGGATGCGCAGACCCTGCGGGATCACGACGTAGGCGAAGACCATCCCGACGGCGAACATGACCTGGCTGAGCACGACGAACGGCAGCGCGAGACGCTTCTCCTTGCGCGTCAGCCCGGGCGTGATGAAGCGCCACAGCTGGTAGAAGATCACCGGGCCACCGATGAACAGCCCGATGACGACCGCGGTCTTCATCCGGACCGAGAACGGCTCCAGCGGTCGCAGTGCGACGAGGTTGCACGCCTCGAGCTCGGGCCGCAGGACCGCCTGCGCACGACAGAACGGGTCGATGAGCAGCTCGAGCACGTCCGGGAAGATCAGGTACCCGACGATCGTGCCGAGCACGAGGGCGAGCGCAGCTCGCGTCAGGCGGGAACGCAGCTCGACGAGGTGCTCGAGGAGGGTCATCTCCCCCGCGTCGGTGCCCCGCAGCGGCTCCGAGACGATGGCTCAGCGCTCCTGGTCGCGCTCGCGGTCGGGGCCCGGCTCGTCGTCCGGGACGCCCTCCTGGGTGCCCTTGCGGAACTCGGTCATGGACTGACCGATGGACCGGGCGAGGCCGGGCAGCTTCCGTCCGCCGAACAGCACCAGGATGATGAGGAGGATGACCCAGAGCTCACCGCCGCCGGGGAACGTCATCGCGCCTGCCTTCGGTCGGGGGTGCATCGGTCGGGCCCGCAGGTACCCGGTCAGTCTACCGGTGTCCCGCTCAGGACGGCCCGGGCCGCCACCGGCGGGGCCGGCGTGCCGCCCGCGACCGGGCGCGCTCCTCGATGCGGTCGCCGATGGCGCGGACCTCGGTGGCGGTCACCTGGCCGTCCAGCTCGAGCTGGTGGAGCGCCGGCGTCAGGTCGCGTTGGAGCCGGTCGAGGTCGTTGCCGAGCTGCCCGAGCCGCTGGACGAGCGTGCGGATGGTCAGGCCGAGGGCCAGGAGGCTGGCCAGCACGGCCGCGGCGAGGACGAGCCAGACGGCGAGCGGCACGTGCGGAGCCTTCGGGTGGGGAGACGCGGCGGCGCCCCGCAGCGTAGGCCGCGGGGCGCCGGGGTCGTGCGTGGTTGGATGGCTCCGGCCGGGGCGGCGGGCTTCGAGGTCGCCGCCACCGGCCGGAGCCGGTGGTCCGTCACCGTCCGGTGGTGGCCAGCAGACGGTCGAACCAGTTCGGGTCGTGCTCGAGCATCAGGTGCAGGTCGAGCAGGTCGTCGCGGGTCAGGCGGGGGCCGCCCCGCGGCTGCTCCGGGTGCACCGGACGGTCGTCGACGTCGGGACCGATGTCCTCGATGGGGACGCCACCCGTGCTCAGCAGGCTCGCGATGCGCTCGTCGGCCGGCTTCTCCACCAGCTCGGCGCAGTCGGGGCAGCTGAAGCGGTAGCTGCTGCCCTCGGTCACGTCTCCGAAGACGTCGACGACGCGGCGGAGCACGACGTCGGCGGGGCGCAGCTCGATCTCGCCGCAGTCGGGACAGGTGGCGCGGATGCGGGTCACGGGGTGACCTCCGGTCGGGTACCTGCACCATCGGCACCACCGGGGGGTCGCTCGACGACTTGTGCGGTCACCGGCCCCCGAACCCCCGAAGTTGACTAGTCCGCGTAGCGCTCCGCGCTCGATCGCGCCAGCTCCCGCACGGTCCGGGCGAGACCCGCCGGCTCGCGGACCGTCGCGGCGCCGCCGGCGACGAGCACGAGCCGCGCGACGTGCCGGGGCGCGTCGGTGGTCAGGTGCAGCCGCGCCCCGCCGTCGGCGAGCTCCTCGGTGCGCTCCACGTCGAGGACCTCGGCCAGCCAGCGTCCGGCCCGGGTCACCTCGAGGACGACGGCGAGGTCGTGCGGCCCCGGCTGGTAGCGCGGTTCGGGCAGCTCGTCGGGCGCGGTCCCGCGGACGGGCTCGGCGGTGACGACGGCCTCCGCGACGCGGTCGAGGCGGAAGGTGCGCAGGTCGTCGGCGTCCTGGTCGTGCCCCTGCAGGTACCAGTCACCGGAGACGATCCGGACCTGCCACGGGTCCACGGTGCGTTCACGCGGCGCGTCGTCCCCGCGGCCCTGGTAGCGCAGCCGGACCCGGCGACCCGTGGCGAGGGCGCGACGGACCTCGAGGACCACCGAGGTGGTGGAGGGCTCGAGCACGTCGGCGACCCGCTCCGGGACGCCGAGCGCGTCGCGGACCTTGGTGGCGGCGGAGGTGAGCGCCGGCAGCTCGTCGCCGAGCACCTCGGCCACCGCGTCGACGGTCAGCACGAGCCGCAGCGCCTCGGCCGGGGTGGGCCGCATCGGCCGCGACAGCTCGTCCGCCATGGTGACCACGATGCGGTCCTCGACGACGGCCACGTCGAACAACGCGCCGCCACCGAGGCCCGGCAGGCCGCAGTAGTCGAGGTGGTCGACGAGGTCGGTGCGGATGCGTCGCGGGCTCACCCCGAAGGCGTCCGCGGCCTCCTGGACCGACGCACCCGGACGTGCCAGCAACCACGGCACGAGCGCGAGCATCCGACCCACGTCGTCGAGCGCGCTCACCCCACCACCTCCGCGTGGGCGTCGGCGATGGCGCGCAGGCGCGAGGCCACCTCGGCGCGCAGGTCCTGCGGAGCGAGGACCTCGACCTCGTCACCGAGGCCGAGCAGCCACGACCGGTCGCGGACGCGGTCGACGCCGGGGACGCGCAGCACCTGCCACCCGTCGTCGGTGGTGCGACCGGTGGCGATGCCACCGCGCGCCTCGACCGCCCACCGGGCCGGGGGTGCGACCGCGAGCTCGACCTCGACGCGTTCGGCGTCGGGACCGGCGACGGCGGCCGCGAGGTCGAGCTCGTCGGGCGGGGTGAACGCGGCGGGCTCCCCCGCGGGCTGCATGCGACCCTCGACCCGGTCGAGCCGGAAGGCGCGCTGGGCGTCCCGGTCGTGGTCGCGTGCGACGAGGTACCACGCGCCGCGACGCTGCACGACGGCGTACGGGTCGACGGTCCGCGTGGCCGCGTCGCCGGACGCGGTGCGGTAGTCGAACCGCAGGGGCACGTGCCGGACCAGCGCGTCCGCGAGGGTGTCCCCGATCGGGTCGGCGGCGATGGCGACCTGCGGTGCACCCGCTGCGTCGAGCTCGGTCGGGTCGGGTGCGCGTGCGGCGAGCTTGGCGAGCGCGAGCCGGGAGCCGTCCTCACCGGCGAGCTTGACCGCGAGGGCCAGCGCCGCCACCTCCTCGGCGTCGAGGTCGATGTCCGGGAGTTCGTAGGCGCGACGGTCGATGCGGTAGCTCGGTTCCTCCTCGAGGAGACCGTCGTGGATCTGGAGCGGCACGCCGAGCTTGCGCAGGTCGTCCTTGTCGCGCTCGAACTGGCGACGGGCGGACTCCGGGTCGGCCTGCTGGTACTCGCGGGTGCGGGCACGCAGCTCGCGGTAGGTCAGGGGACGCCGGGTCTCGAGCAGGGCCACGGTGAGGTTGACGAGCCGTTCCACCTTCGCCGTCACAGCTGCCCCTCGATCGGTGCGTCGGCGCGGCCGGACGCCGGGCGCCGGAGCCTAACGGCCCGACGCGGGGGTCACATCGCGGCGATCAGCTTGTCGACCCGGTCGTCCTCGGAGCGGAACGGGTCCTTGCACAGGACGGTCCGTTGCGCCTGGTCGTTGAGCTTGAGGTGGACCCAGTCGACGGTGTAGTCGCG
>CAYSTY010000258.1:0-3993 GCA_964433685.1 uncultured Actinomycetota bacterium
TGGTGTAGATGCCGCCGCCGATGCGGGCGAACAGCGCGATCGAGGACCCACCGAGACCGAAGCAGGCCACGACCTGGAAGGCGTCGTCGACGCGCAGGACCTGGACGAACAGCAGGTAGGTGAGCGCCACGCCGAGCAGGCCCAGGCCCGCGACGGTGAAGCCCATGACGGCGCCCCCGCGGTAGGCGAGCGGCAGGGCGGTCGCGGCGCCGCTACGGGCCGCGTTCGCGGTCCGGACGTTGGCGGCCGTCGCGATGCGCATCCCGATGAAGCCGGTGACGCCCGAGAACACCGCACCCATCAGGTAGGCGATGGCGCCCCAGGGGCGACCGAACGGCAGCACCACGAAGATGACGATCGTGAGCACGACGACGAAGATCGCGATGGCGCGGTACTCGCGACGCAGGAACGCCATGGAGCCGTCGCGGATGGCGCCCGCGATCTCCTTCATCAGGTCGGTGCCCTCGTCGGCCGCGTGCACCACCTTCCAGAAGTAGGCCGCCAGGCCGAGCCCGGCGACGGCCGCGATGATGGCCAGGTAGGGGACGATGTCCACGTTCGTGGTCCTCCGAGGTGGGGGGTGTGTGTGGGGCGCGCCGGGGGACCGGCGAGCTGGCGACGGCACGGCTCCAACTCGCCCGAGGTCCGGAACGACCGCGTGGTGACGGGCCCCGAGGTGGTGAGACGACGCTCCCGGACGCGCAGGCGCGCGAGGTGGCGTCACCACCTCGCGCTGGCGGCGGGGAGCGTAGCCGAGTGACGCCCTGCGCCGAAGACCGTCGTGGCGGTCGCGCTTCACCGGACGGGGTCGTGGCGGCGGTCCTCGGCGCAGGGCGTTGGCGCGAGCTTCCTGCCCAGCGACCGCGCGCCGTAGCCTCCTACTCCGACGACGAGGACCTCGATGCGTACGTACCCCGGACTTCGTGCGTCTCGTGACCGGGTGGTCGCCCTCGCGTCGGTCCTGGTGTTCGCGCTGGCGGTGACCGGCTGCGGCGATGGCGGCGGCGCCGAGGTCCCGGAGGGGTGGAGCCCGGCTGCTGACGACGACCTGACCTACGCGGTCCCCGCCGACGCGGTCACCTCGGACCCGCCCGTCGATCCACAGGCACGCAGCGAGCACGTCATCGGTGACCCCGAGGACCTGCTCTCGCCCTACATCGCGACCTACCGGTCGTCGGTCCTCACCGATGCTGGCGACCGCGCGGACGCGGCGACCTACGCGGCGGAGCTGTTCGGCATCGAGGGCAACTTCGGGGGCCTCGAGGGCTTCACGTCGACGGCGTCCACCGCGGTCGAGGTCCCGGGTGCGGTCGAAGCCGAGCGGTTGCAGGTCCGCTACGAGGACCCGGCCGCCGACGGCACCGTGGTGCAGGACGTCCTGATCGTGGTGACCGACGAGCACATCTACGACCTGCGCTTCGCCCGCGTCGGGAACGAGGCCGTTCCCGACGAGGACGTCGACGCCCTCTTCGAGTCCGTCGCGGTCGAGGGGTGAACCCGCCGCACGCCGGGTCGCGCGGGCGGACTTCGGTGACGCTCCGCCACACACCTCGCGGTGAGCGAACAGCGCTCGAACGGGAGGTGTGAACGGGGTCCCCTTTAGGGGACCCCGCCTGCGCCCCGGGGGACCACCGGCCGTCGCGGAGAGTTGACACCGTCCCCCGACGTGTCCACCTTCCGCCCACGTCGCCACCGGAACCGGTGTCGTCCCGACCTGCCCGGATCGTGCGATCCGGCGAAGGAGCGTGGCCCCCGTGGCCGAGAACCTCGTCATCGTCGAGTCGCCCGCCAAGGCCAAGACCATCGAGCGGTACCTCGGGGACCGCTTCAAGGTCCTGGCCTCCTACGGGCACGTGCGCGACCTGCCCCGCTCCGACTTCGCCATCGACGTGCGCGACGACGGCGGCTGCGAACTCGTCTACGAGGTGCCGGAGAAGTCCAAGAAGCACGTCGCGGCGCTCAAGAAGGCGGCCAAGGACGCCACGACCGTGTGGCTCGCGCCGGACCTCGACCGCGAGGGTGAGGCCATCGCCTGGCACGTGGCCGAGATCCTCGACCTCGACCTCGAGCAGACCAACCGGGTCACCTTCGACGAGATCACCGAACCGGCCATCCGTGCCGCGTTCGAGGCGCCCCGCAAGCTCAACACCGCCCTCGTCGACGCGCAGCAGGCCCGCCGCGCCGTGGATCGCATCGTCGGCTACCGCCTGTCGCCCGTGCTGTGGCGCACCGTCGCGTCCGGCATCTCCGCGGGCCGCGTCCAGTCCGTCGCGCTGCGGCTGATCGTCGACCGCGAGGACGAGATCCGCGCCTTCGTCCCCGAGTCCTACTGGAGCTTCGAGGCGCTGTTCGGCCGTCAGCGTGACGGCGTGGCCGACGTGCAGGCCAAGCTGTACCGCGTCGACGGGCGCCGGATCGCCTCGCCCAAGGACCTCGAGGACAAGTCCGAGGCGGCGCAGGCCAAGCTGCACGTGGTGCGGTCCGAGCCGGAGGCCGACCGTCTCGTCGAGCGCGCCCGCGGGCTCGACTACTCGATCGCCGAGGTGCGTCGCACCGAGGCCAAGCGCAACCCCAAGCCGCCGTTCAAGACCTCGACCCTGCAGGGCGAGGCCTCCAAGCTCGGCTTCTCCGCGCGGCAGACGATGGCGGTGGCCCAGCAGCTGTACGAGGGCATCAACCTCGGTGGCGAGCAGGTCGGACTCATCACCTACATGCGGACCGACTCGCTGAACCTGTCGGCCACCGCGCTCGGGGAGATCCGCGGGCTGGTCGAGGAGCGGTACGGCTCGCGGTACACGCTCGACAAGCCGCGGGTGTTCGCGGGGACCTCGAAGGGTGCGCAGGAGGCCCACGAGGCCATCCGTCCGACCTCGGTGGCACGCACCCCCGAACGCGTCCGTCGCCACCTGTCCACCGAGCAGGCACGGCTCTACGAGCTGATCTGGAAGCGCACCGTCGCGACCCAGATGGCGCCGGCCGTGTTCGACCGCATCTCCGCCGACGTCACGGGAACCGACAGCGACGGGGAGGTGACCTTCCGCGTCACCGGGCAGGTCGAGAAGTTCGACGGGTTCCTGGCCGCCTACCGCGCCGTGCGCGACGAGGACGAGGTCGAGGACGAGGTCAGCGACCGGCTGCCGCAGCTCGACGAGGGTGCGCCGCTGTACCTCGCCGAGCTCACCCCCGAGGGCCACGAGACCACCCCGCCGCCGCGGTTCTCCGAACGCACCCTGGTCGAGGCGCTCGAGGAGGAGGGCATCGGCCGCCCGTCGACGTACGCGGCGATCATCGGCACCCTCGAGCAGCGCCAGTACGTGACCAAGGAGTCGCGCCGGTTCTTCCCCACCGACCTCGGTGAGGTCGTGGTCAGCTTCCTCAAGGCGCACTTCGGCGAGGTGGTGGACGTGCAGTTCACCGCCCGCATGGAGGAGACCCTCGACGAGATCGCGCTCGGTCGCGATCCGTGGTGCCGGACGGTCACCGGGTTCCTCGACGAGGTCGACACCTGGGTCAAGGAGCGCAAGCCCGAACGCCCGCGGCTGCCGCTGCTGCACCCCGCCGACTGCCACGTGTGCGGCGCTCCCATGGAGCGGGTGTTCTCCGGCAAGTCCAAGCAGTGGTTCGCCTCGTGCAGCCGGTGGCCCGACTGCGAGGGGACCGCACCGCTCGAGGCCGACGGGAGCGTCGGCGAGCCCGAACCGGAGCCCGAGCCGGACGAGGACGTCCGCTGCCAGATCTGCGACAAGCCGATGCTGCTGCGCACCGGTCGCTACGGCAGGTTCTTCGGGTGCATCGACTACCCCAAGTGCAAGGGGATCAGGAACCTCCAGGAGCGGCTCGTGTACCGCGAGACGCCCGGGGGACCGATCGTGCCGTTCCGCTCGCCGACCGACCCCGAGCACAGCTACCTCGAGCGGCGCACCAGCCGGTACGGCAAGCCGTTCGTCGGCTCGACCGGCTACCCCGACGACCAGTTCGCGGTGTGGTCGCTGC
>CAYSTY010000259.1:0-3933 GCA_964433685.1 uncultured Actinomycetota bacterium
TGAAGCTGACGGGGCCGGATGCCTCGCCGCCGCCCTTGAGGATCTCCTTCGAGGAGCGGATCGAGGACAGGTTGATGCCGGCGCCCGAGCCGCCCTTGAAGATCGTGCCCTCCTCCACGTACCAGTTGAGGATGGACGACATCGTGTCCTCGACCTGGAGGATGAAGCAGGCCGAGCACTGCGGCTCGTCCTCGACGCCGACGTTGAACCACACCGGCGAGTTGAACGCCGCCTTCTGGTGCACGAGCAGGTGCTTGAGCTCGGCGTTGAAGGCCTCGGCCGACTCCTCGTCGGCGAAGTAGCCGCCCTCGAGGCCCCAGCCGGTGATGGTGTCGGCGACGCGGTCGATCATCTGGCGGACCGACGACTCACGCTCGGGGGTGCCGAGGGTGCCGCGGAAGTACTTCTGCGAGACGATCTGGGTCGCCATCATCGACCAGCTCGAGGGGAACTCGACGTCGCGCTGCTCGAAGGAGATCGAGCCGTCGCGCCAGTTCTTGAGCACCGCGTCGCGACGCTCCCACTCGAGCTCGTCGTAGGGGTGCACGTCGGGGCGGGTGAAGAAGCGCGAGAAGCGCAGGCCGGGCGTGGCGCCCGTGACCTGCACGGCGGCGCCACCGGTCTCGACGGTGAGCTCGTCAGCTGCTGCCGCGTCGCCTGCGGCCTTGCGGGTCGTGTCCGCCATCCCTGTGGCTCCTCTACGTCGTGGTGCGTCGTCGTGCGTCGGCGTCTGGCTCGCATCCCCTGCGCCGGCGGATCGGGCCGGCGGGTGGGGCGCATCATCTCCGTGCGGTGCGACAGGGCTGTCGGTGGTCCGTGGTGACGGTCCCAGCGGTGGAACTACACCCGTGTCGTCCGAGGGCCGACCTAACCCGACGGCTCGACCGTACGCAAGCACCTGCCCGCAGGTCGATCGGCCCTGATGCACAACGGGTGGGGGTCGAGGAGGGGCCGATGCCACAACATGTTGTGGTCGGGGCCGTCGTCCACCGGCTCGTCCCCCGCTCTACCCACAACGCCGGGCGGGTTGTGCACAGTGTCATCCACCGCTCGCAGGTTGCGAGCAGCGCGCCCAGCGCCCGTCGCCGTCCGCCCCCACCGACGCGCCGCTCCCACCCGACCGGCCGCGCCGCCGACGGGGCGATGACCTAGCCTGACGCGACCCGGCGCAGGCTCGCCCCGGGCCGACCCGGAGGTGAGCGTGACCGACCAGCCAGCCCTCCCCGAACCGAGCGGCGCACGCACCGACATCGAGCGGGTCCCGAGCTGGCTGGCCACGCTCGCCGCCTGGACCTGGCGGCTGATCGTCGTGCTCATCGGCGCCGCCGCGCTGCTCGCGGTGATGCTGCGGATCGGCCTGGTGACCCTGCCGATCATCATCGCGCTCATCCTCGCCACCTTCCTCGTCCCGCCGGCGAGGTGGCTGGAGGGCAAGGGGCTGCCGCGCGCCGGCGCCGCGACCATCGCGGTGGTCGGCTCCATCGCGCTGTTCAGCGGCCTGATGGCGCTGCTCGCCCCGGCGTTCATCAGCGAGGTGCAGGAGCTCGGCCCGACCGTCTCCGACGGGCTCGAGGACCTGTTCGCCTTCACCGAGCGCACCTTCGGCTACGACCAGGAGGAGATCTACTCGCTGGCGCAGCAGGGCCTCGACCAGCTGTCGACCTCCGGCGGCGCCCTCGCCGGACAGGTCGCCGCCGCCGGTGGTGCGCTCGTGCAGGGGCTGACGGGGCTGGCGCTCGCCCTGGTGCTGCTGTTCTTCTTCGTCAAGGACGGCGAGCAGATCGTCGCCTGGATCCTGGCCCGCTCCCCCGACACCCACCGCGACACCGTCCGCGCCGTCGGCCGCCGCGCCTGGGCCGCCCTCGCCGGCTTCATCCGCGGCACCGCGGTGGTCGCCCTCGTCGACGCGATCGGCATCGGGGTCGGTCTGGCCATCCTCGGCGTGCCGCTCGTGCTGCCGATCGCCGTGCTGACCTTCTTCGGCGCGTTCATCCCCGTCATCGGTGCATTCGTCGCCGGGTTGATCGCGGTGCTCGTCGCCCTGGCCTCCACGGGCGAGATCACCACCGCCCTGATCGTGCTGGCCATCGTCGTCGGCGTGCAGCAGGTCGAGTCCAACGTCCTGCAGCCGGTGATCATGCGCCGGGCGGTGTCGCTGCACCCGGTGGTCATCCTCGCCGCGTTGACCGCCGGTGGTCTGCTCATCGGCATCGTCGGGGCGTTCCTGGCCGTGCCCATCGCGGCGGTCGTGTCCGCCGTCGGCAACGAGCTGCGCCTGCGTCACGAGGCGGCCCGCCGCGGCGAGCCCGTCGAGGACGAACCCGAGCCGCTCGGCCCCGAACACCACCCGGTCGAGTCCGACGACCTCTGACCCGACCCGCGCCCTCCGTGCCGGCCGGGTGGACCCGTGCCGCGCACGCTGCCACCGCGTTCAGCTGCGTGTCACCCGCCGCGGCTAGCGTCGCCGTCGACGAGCGGTGACGCGATCGGCGCGCGCGTCTCGTCCGGAGGCAGCGGGCATGGAGCAGCAGGCGGCACCGGACGGCGCGGGGCGACGCCGGTCCGACGAGCCGGACCGGACCGACGTCCGCCGGGCGCCGTGGCGCGCCGGTGACGGCCCGCGCCGTCCCGTCACCTCCGACGCGGACCGGGTCCCGTCGTGGCTGGCGAAGTCCGCCGCGTGGGGGTGGCGGCTGCTGATCCTGCTGGTCGTCAGCGGGGCCGTGGTCGCGACGCTCACCCGCCTGTCGCTGGTGGTGCTGCCGGTCGTGCTGGCGATCATCCTCGCCACCCTCGGCGTCCCGCCCGCGCGCCGACTGGAGGCACGCGGCTTCCCCCGGGCGCTGGCCGCCGGCACGGTCGTCCTCGGCGGCATCGCCATCATCGGCGGCACCATCGCGGCGCTCACCCCCGCGTTCAGCACCCAGTTCGACGCGCTGCAGCCGACCCTGGCGGCCGCGTTCGAGCGCATCTTCGAGGTCGTGGAGGCCAGCCCCCTCGACTACGACCGCGACGACCTCGCCGAGCTGCTCAACCAGATCGGCGCCCGGCTCGGCGGCGGCAACGGCGAGGTCGCCGAGCAGGTCGCGGCCGGGGCGGTCATCCTCGCCGAGCTGCTGACCGGCACGGCCCTCGCGCTGGTCCTGCTGTTCTTCCTGGTCAAGGACGCCGAACAGATCGTCGCCTGGTGCATGGCCCGCACCGCACCCCGCTACCGCGACCTCGCCTGCGCCGCCGGCAACCGCGCGTGGGAAGCGTTGTCGGGGTTCGTCCGCGGGACGCTGTTCATCGCGACCGTGGACGCGGTCCTGATCGGCATCGGCCTGGCGGTGCTCCGGGTGCCCCTGGTGCTGCCGCTGGCGCTGCTGGTGTTCCTCGGCGCGTTCGTGCCCGTCATCGGCGCGTTCGTCAGCGGCCTGGTCGCCGTGCTGGTCGCCCTCGCCGACGGCGGCCCGCTCACCGCGCTCGCGGTCCTGGCGGTGGTCGTCGCCGTCCAGCAGGTCGAGGGACAGGTCCTCCAGCCGGTCCTGGTGCGCCGCTCGGTGGCGCTGCACCCGGTGGTCGTGCTGCTGGCCATCCTCGCCGGCGCGGTGCTCGCCGGGCTCGTCGGGGCCCTGCTGGCGGTCCCGCTGTCGGCGGTCCTGTCCGCGGTCGCCAACGAGCTGCGGCTGCGTGCCGAACGCTTCGACGGGGACGTCACCGCCGGCGGACCCGACCCGCTCGGCCCCGAACGGGTCGGCTACACCACCCCACCGCCGACCGCCCTGGAGCGCCGCCGCGCCAACCAGTGACCCGCCCGCGGCCGTCCGCGGTCACGGCGCGACGGTCACGGCGCGACGGTCACGCAGCGACGGGGACACCCCAGCCGGGGGCGTGCTGCGTCCACGGGTGCAGCTGCTCGAGCTGCGCCGCGACGGCCAGGACGGTCGCCTC